>JARKQO010000489.1 GCA_029974855.1 Eubacteriales bacterium | reverse complement strand
ATTTACCGCCCCATGGGGTACAATGCTCCTAGCAAAAGAGGTGAGGTCCGTGCGCTATACCCCGTCCCAGCAGGAGGCCATCCAGGCCCAAAACCGGGAGCTTCTGGTGTCCGCCGCCGCAGGCAGCGGAAAGACCAAGGTGCTGGTGGAGAGAATCTTCCGCCTGGTGGCGGACAGGGGCTACCAGATGGACCGGATTCTGGTGGTGACCTTCACCAACGCCGCCGCGGCGGAAATGCGGGAGCGGCTGGAGGCCCGCTTTGAGGAAGGGGCTATGGAAAGCGAAGCTCTGCGCCGCCAGGCGGAGCGGGTGGAAACCGCCCATATCAGCACCCTTCACTCCTTCTGCCAAAAGCTGATCCGGGAGTTCTTTGAGGTGGCGGGCATCGATCCCCTGGCCTCTTTGGCGGAGGAATCCCTCCAAAGAAAGCTGTTGGAGCAGGCGGCCCAGGAGACCCTGGAGGAAAGCTACGAGCTGGCCCGGGAGGACCCCCTGCTGGCATCCCTTACCCGGAAGTTCAGCCCCCAGGAAATCGGGGATATGCTGTTGAGTCTCCACCAGTTTCTCATGTCTTTGCCTTTTCCCTTCCGGTGGCTGCAAGGCTTCGTGGAGCACGCCTATACCCAGGAGGACCTGGCCCGGGGCCCCATGGCTGAAACGCTGCTGCGGGATTGCCGGGTGATCCTTGAGGGGGCCCTGGCCCTGTGGCAGGAAGCAGCGCTTTTGGCCCAGGACCCCTTTTGCCGGGAGGGATACGCCAAGCTTCTGGAAGCGGACGGCCAGCTTCTTTCCTCTTTACAGGCCGCCGCCCGGGAGAGCCTGGCGGCTTTGCTGGCTGCCACCGCCTCCTCGGGCTTTGGGCGGATGCCCACCCCCAGGCTGGTGGAGCCGGCGGAAATCGAAGTCCGGGAAAAGCTGAAGGCACTTCGGGAGCTTTACAAAAAGCGCCTGGAGGACATGAAAAAGCTGCTGCCTGAGGACGGGGCCCGGAGCATCGCGGACCTGCAAGCCATGAACCCCGCTTTGGGAGGCCTGGCCAAGGCGGTGGAGAGCCTCCATGAAAAGTATGGCCGTTGGAAGGAGGAGCGAAACCTCCTGGATTTTTCGGACCTGGAGCACATGACCATCGCCATCCTCTCCAAGCCCGAATTGCAAAGAAGCATCTCCGGCCGCTTTGACGCCCTCTTTGTGGACGAGTACCAGGACATCAGCGAAATTCAGGAGGCGATTTTGGAGGCCCTGAAGCCCGTTCCTCCGGAGGATGCCCCGGCCTCGGAAGCCGCGCCCCAGGAAAACCGCCCTCCCTTCACCTGCTTTTACGTAGGGGACGTGAAGCAGAGCATCTACCGCTTCCGCCAGGCGGACCCCACCTTGTTCATGGACAAGCTGGCGCGCTTTGGGGAAAACGCCGGCGCGCCCAGGCGAAAGATCATTTTGAACCATAACTTCCGCAGCCGGGAGGCTGTGCTATCGGCGGTAAACCGGGTGTTCTCCCACGTGATGCGGGGGGAGGTCACGGAGATTGACTACGACGAAGGGGCCCGGCTGTACCCTGGGCTTCCTTCCCAAAAAGACCCGGCTCCCCAGGTGCATCTGGTAAACAGCCGGGGCGTTCCCTCGGCGGAGCAGCCCCGGCAGGAGGCCGCCCTCATCGCCCGGGAAATCCAGCGGTTAGTCCGGGAGCCCTCCCTGGACTGGGAGGGAAAGAAAGCGGCGCCCCTTTCCTACCGGGACATAGCCATTCTGCTGCCCGTGGCCCGGGGAAAGGCCTCCTTGGTGGAGCAGGCCCTTCAGGAGGCGGGCATCCCCGTGTACTGCGAGGATGGGGGAGGCAATCGGGAAAATCCAGAGATAACCCAGACCCTGGGCCATCTGCGGCTATTGGACAACCTGATGGACGATCTGTCCTTGCTGACGGTGCTCCGGGGACCCCATTACCGCCTCACCGAGGAGGAGCTGGGGGCCATCCGCCTCCATCAGCCGGACCCAAAGGCCAGCTTTTTGGAGGCCCTGATGTCCACGACCCAACAACAGCAAGGGGAAGCTTTGGGGCAGCGCTGCCAGAGCATTTTGGCGGAGCTGAAGCAGGAGCGCTTTTTGCAGCAGAACATGCCCTTGGACGAATACCTCTGGAGCTTCCTGAACCGGAGCGGCCTGTATGGCTTCTTTGGCACCGCTCCGGGGGGCAAGCTGCGCCAGGCCAATTTGCGGATGCTTTGCCACCGGGCCGGGGAGTTTGCGCTCCAGCGGGGAGGGTCCCTCCGGGAGTTTCTGGAGGCTCTCAGCCACAGCCAGGGGGTCCAGGACGGAAAGACTCCCTCCATCGTGAGTCCTCACGAAAATGTGGTGCGGATCATGACCATCCACAAATCCAAGGGGCTGGAGTTCCCGGCGGTTTTTGTGATGGGCCTGGGGGGCAACCTGCGGAAGCCGGGAGGCGGCAGCGCCCTTCAAACGCACCCCAAGCTGGGGGTGGCCCTGCCTTATATCAACGAACAGGCCCGCACCAAGCGAGCCACCTTGCTGGGAAGCGCCATCACCCTCCGCAGGAACATGGAGGAGAGGGCAGAGCGGGCCCGGGTGCTGTATGTGGCTATGACCCGGGCCAAGGAAAGGCTGTATTTGATCGGCAGTTCTGCCCAGCTTACGGCGGAGGTTTTAGGGAAAAAAGCCCCTTCCCAGGCTGTGGGAACCTCCCAGGGCAAGGCCTATGGGGTGTGGGAAGCCAAAAGCATGCTGGAATGGATCTGGCAAACCCTTCAAAACACTGATGAAATAAGGGTTTCTCAGGAGGATGGATTGTCCACAGCCTCCCTGTGGGAAACAGGGGGCGAATCTGATTTCTCCACAGATTCCACATGTTTTCCACAGAAAAAGGGGGTTTGGAGGGTCGTTTTCCATAATGAGGCTGATGCGTCAAGGGTTTCACAAGATGTGGAAAAAGCCCCTGCCTCCAAAGCCAAATCAGACAAGGCTTCCAGGGAAACCCGGCTCCAAGGCCTGCTGGAGAGCCTGGCCCCGGGAATGGCCTTGCCCCGGGAGGGTTCCCCGGCTCCCCTTTCCAAGCCCTTTTTCCTTCCGGAGCCTGTGCCTCTGAAAATGGGCGTCACAGCCCTGTGCCGCAGCCTGGAAAGGGAACCGGACTTCCCCTTGGGGCCTCTCCTCGGGGAGGATTCCTCTGAGGTCCAGGGGGAAAGCGCGGAGATCAAGCGGCTTCCCCTCCCCCTCACCGGCCCCCGGAAGCTGGCAGAGCTGCCCGTGCTGCCCGCCTACCTCAGGGGCGCTCCGCCCCAAACCGCCCTGCTGCGGGGGGTAGCCACCCACAAGGCCCTGTCCTTGCTGCCCTTTGGGCCCTTGGGGGAAGCGGTGCTCTCCCAGGGGATGTGGTCCCATGAGGAGAGGTCCCATGAGGAGCAATCCCAAGGGGCGCTTCCCCAAAAGAACAAAGAAGCCGGCGCTTCCCCCGGCCCCTTGCCGGCCTTGCTGGAAGCACAACTGCCCTGGATGCTGCTGGCCCTGGAGCAGGAGGGGAAACTGACCACCCAGGAGCGGGAGCTGATCCAAATCCCCGCCTTGGCCGGCTTCTTCGCCAGCCCCCTGGGACTGCGGGCTTTGGCCTCCCGGGAGGTGCACCGGGAATGGAGCTTCAACCTCCGGCTTCCCCGGCTCTCCCAAAGCATTTTACAGGGGGTCATCGACCTGTGCTTTTTGGAGAAGGGGGCCTGGGTGCTGGTGGATTTCAAAACAGACCGGGTAAAAAGGGTGCAGGAGCTCTGGCCCCTGTATCACCGGCAGATCGAAATCTACCGCCATGCTTTGGCCGCCTCGGCGGGATATCCCGTGGGGGAAAGCGTGCTGTTCTCCTTGCCCCTGGGGGAAGGCCTTTCCATTGGCCCGAATGGGGAACCGGCCTGATCCCGGGGTTTCTTCCTTTCCATGGCAGGCTGGAATCCGCCGGTCCCAATCCCTGTTCCTTTCTCTTCAAAACAAATTTCCGAAATATAACAAAAATATTTCATAGAGGGGAACAAATCAACCCACTGTTCCGTCTTATAGGCGAGCGGCGGGGAAAACTCTCTTGATTTCTCAAAGCTCACCGAGTACAATAAAATTGGCTATGCCAATCTACACACCGCAATCAGGAAGAACCCCACCCATAGAAAGTACCGCGCAGCATCATGCGCCATCGCAAGGGAGAGTTGAAGATTGAAAACACAACGGCGTTTACCAAAGAAGCCGGGCGCGCCACAAAGCCTTCTCAAGCGCTCTTTGCTGATCGCGATGCTGCTGGGAGCGGTGGTCATCCTCAGCAGCTGTATTGTGGACCCGGACCGGATCGTGGACGATAACAACGACCTGACCATTGGAACCGGAGGGCAGCAGTTTGTGCCCATCGAAACACCTGTTCCCCAGGCCACGGCCACCCCCACCCCAGCTCCCACCAGCAACCAGGTGGACTGGAATGAATGGGACTTCAAGAGTGAGAGCGCCACCACACCCCCCAGCAACGTGATCCCCATCGGTCAAACCGCCACCCCGCCTCCGGGCGGCGTAGCTGTGGGCACGCCCACCCCTACCCCCACCAGCGCGGGCACGGCCTCCTCGGACGTGCTCAAAAGCGGCAGTGAAGGCACCAGCGTCAAGCAGCTGCAGCAGCGCTTGAAGGACCTGGGGTATTACACCGGCACGGTAGACGGGAAATTCGGCTCCGGCACCACCGCGGCGGTCAAGACCTTCCAAACGGCCAACAAGCTCCAGGCGGACGGCATCGCGGGGAAAGCCACCCAGGAATCCATCTACAGCCCCTACGCCATCCATAAGAAGGACGCCAACCTTCCCAGCGACAGCACCTCTACCAAACCCACCGCCAAGCCCACCAGCAAGCCTTCCAGCGACTCCTCCGGTACCAAAGAGACCCCCAAAGGCAAGACGGATATTTATCTGAAGCTGGGCTCCACAGGATCGCAGGTGGAAATTATGCAAAACCGGCTGATCGCGCTGGGGTACCTCAGCGGCACCGCGGATAAAACCTTCGCGGAAACCACCGAGGCAGCGGTCATCGCCTTCCAGAAGCGCAACAGCATCTACGCGGACGGCATCGCGGGCCCCACCACCTTGGCAAAGCTGTATTCCTCCTCCGCCAAAAAGGCCTCCTCCGTGGCGGCCAACCTGGGCTCCCTGAAAAAGGGCATGAGCGGCGGCGGGGTATCCGCCTTGCAAGACCAGCTCAAAAGCTTGGGCTATTACAGCGGCAAGGTGGACGGGGATTTTGGGGACGGCACCGAAAGCGCCGTCATCGCCTTCCAGATGGCCAACGGCCTGACCCCTGACGGCATTGCGGGAAAGGCCACCATGAACGCTATTTACGGCGGCTCCTCCCAAAACAACGACACCCCCAGCGGTACTTCCGCGGACAGCTTTGGGCGCACCGCCAGCACCAACGGCTACAAAACCATCGCCCAGAATTCCAGCAGCGGAAAGGCTACGGTGCAAGCCCTCCAGGCCACCTTGGCCAGCAAGAACTACTACAACGGCGTGGAGGACGGGGATTACGGCTCCGGCACGGAAGCCGCCGTGAGGGCCTATCAGCAGGCCGCGGGCCTGCGGGTCACCGGCATGGCGGGCCCCACCACCCAGCGCCTGCTGTATGGCGGCACCCCGGAATCCGGAAGCTACAACAAGCTGGACGTTGGCAGCAGCGGCTCCGCCGTGAAGAACCTCCAGTACACCCTTTACGAACTGAAGTACTACGACGGCGCCATTACTGGGAAATATGACGAGGCCACCCGCAACGCAGTCATGAATTTCCAGTCCGTGAACGGCCTGTACGTAGACGGGGTAGCCGGGCAGGATACCCAGCGCAAGCTGTACAGCAGCAATGCCAGGCCCAGCGATATCTAACCGGACACCTTGGTTTCCAACAGCGCTTGCCTCCGGGCAGGCGCTGTTTTTCGGGTAATTTTCTGTCTTTTGAGCCCAAAAGAGAGGGCCCCGGCCTCTCCCCGGCCAGGACCTTCTTTGCCTGCATCAAGGCAGCCCATACCCTTCCAGGGGCTTAATTGTACACCCGCACCGGAAGCACCAAATAGAGGTATGCGTCCCCCTCCACCGGGGCGATCACGCAGGGGCTCACGTTGGTGTTCATGCTCAGGGTGCAGCAGTCGTCGTCCACATTCTTGATCACGTCGCTGATGTAGCGGGCGTTGAAGGCGATGTCGATCTCCTCCCCCTCCAGGTGGATATCCAGCTCCTCCAGCACATCCCCCAGCTCGCTCATGGAGGTGATCTTGAGGCTGTCATTCCCCGCGTTCATGCGGATTAGGTTGTTCTTCCCCTCCCGGGCCATGAGGCTGGCCCGCTCGATGGCGTCCTGAAGCTCCCGCTTCTTCACCGTGACCCTGGTGAGCCAGGCGGCGGGAAGAATCTGCTTGTAGTTGATGTATTCCCCGGCCAGCAAGGTGGTCACCAAGGTGGTGTCCCCCATGATCACCATCAGATGGGTGCCGTCCAGATGGAAGGTAACCATCTCCTCCTCATCGGTCATGATGCGGCTCATCTCGTTCATCACGTGGCCGGGCACAATGGCGGTCACCAGCTCCTTCCCCTCCGGAAGCACAAAGGGATCATGAAGCCGCTGCAACGCCAGCCGGAAGCCGTCCAGGCCCACCAGGCGCAGCTCATCGGGAGTGATCTCCACCAAACAGCCGGTGAGGGCCTGGCGGCTTTCCTGCACCGCGATGGCAAACACCACCTTGGTGATCATCTCCCGCAGGCGCTTTTGGGGCAGGTGAAGCCCATGGGTGGAGATCAGGTCCTTCATCTCGGGAAAATCCGTGGGAGCCATGCCGGTGATGGTGCTGCGGCTTTGGCAGCACTTGATCACCACCGCCATCTTCTCATTCATCTGGAAGGAAGCTACCCCTTCGGGAAGCTTGCGCACGATCTCCGTCAGCAGCTTGCCCGGAAGCACCACAGACCCCGGCTGCTGCACCCGGGCCTTTACCCGGGCCCGGATGCTCAGGGAGCCGTCCGTACAGGTCAGGAAGATTTCGTCCTCCCCGGTTTTCAGCAATACCCCCTCCAAAATCTGCATGGCGGGCCGGGCCCCCAGAGCCCGGGTGGCATTCACAAGGCCCACCATCATTTCCTGAGCGGAACATTCAAACTTCATGCCTGACTCCTCCACCTACCTGAATGGTAGTAGTATCTTATTCTTTATCAGTAGTAGTAGTAGGGGGTGTGGAAACCATGGAAAACCCGTTTCGGCCCAGAGAGCGCTTTAAAAACCTATGGGGAAAAGCTGAGGAAGAACGGGCCGGGACGGCGGCTTTTTCCATAGCGCTTCCTTTTTCCCGGGGGAAAAGATAGCGCAACCCTTATCTTATTCGAGAAGGACCCGCCCGTTTCCTGCCGGTTTGAGGAGAAGGAAGGGGGAAAGCAGGGGCCTCTTGCCCTGGAAGAAAGAGGTTTTCCATCCTTTCCACAGCCATGGAAAAAAGCGGTATGGAAAACGAAATGGCCTCAGGCCTGAATAAGGCGGCGAATTTCCACAGGAATCTCCAAAATTTTTCCTCATTTTCCTATCAGGAATGGAGCAGTTCCAGCAGGGCTTTTACCGCGGCCTGCTCGTCCTCTCCATCCGCCACCAAGGTAAAGAGGCCGTCCCCAAAGGAATGGTGGGACAAAAGCCCCAGCATGCTTTTGGCGTTGAGGACCATGTAATCCCTTTCCAGGGTCAGGCGGCATTCAAAGCGGGAGGCTGTTTGCGCCAACAGGGCCGCACCCACCCGGTCAAAGGGCAGAAATCCTTGAAGGGAATAAGGGGTCTTGATCATGGGGGGTTCTCCTCTCAATGGGGGTAAAATCAATCAGGGAAAGGGAGTTTGGTTTACTGGGGATTGTCCTGGGGCAGTTCCCGGGCGATGT
This sequence comes from Eubacteriales bacterium, assembly GCA_029974855.1. The sequence continues at coordinate 2,646 of JARKQO010000489.1, read as the reverse complement.
CCATCAGCCGGCGCATCCGGTGGTTCACGCCGCTTTTGCCCAAGGGAGGATCCAGCATTTGCCCCAGTTCGGCCAAGGAGGCGTCCGGGGCCTGAACCCGCATTTTGGCGATTTCCTGAAGGGCCGGGGACAAGCTGCCAAACCGCTGGTGGGAGATCAGGCGGACGATCTGCTCAATCTGCTGGTCGCTGGCGTTCATCAGCTTTTGCAGATTGGCCGCGTCGCAGTTCATGGCCCGGTTTACGTCCCCCAGCACCTCCCGCTGGATCCGCAGGTCCTCCAGGGCCATCACCGCCCGGTGGGCGCCGATTACCGTGAGAAAGGTGATCACCTGCTCCCCCTGGGTCTGGTACAAAACAGTATGCCCCTTGCGCTGGCTTTGCTTCAGGGAAAGGCCAAAGCGCTGCAGGGCCTTGGCCAATACCGGGCGCAGCCCCTCCTCGGCAGCCGCCAGCTCCAGCCGGTAGCCCCGCTTGGGCTTGGTGACGGTTCCACAGCCCAGCATCACGCCCCGCAGAAAAGCCCGGTTGCAGCACAGGCGCTGCATGCTTACCTTGGGGGTGGTGGACCGCAGCACCGCCTGGCCGTGGCGGTCCAAATCCATCATGGAAAAGCGGGTCAGCAGCGTGGGGGATTGCCGGGGGCCCAAGGTCAGCTTGCAGCTGCGCACCCCGCCGAAGCGGGGATGGGTCACATAGTGAAGCTGGGCAGTCAGGTGAAGCTCCCGCTGCAACAGCAGGAAGACGCGGCGGGCAATGGCGGGGCTCTCCACGGAAAACTGGACGTTCACTTGCCCCCGGCCCAGCAGGCTCAAGGATCCCAAGGTCATGTACAGGGCGCTGAGCTCACTGAGGCGGCAGCAGGATTTTTCCAAAGAAAGGCGGCAAAGCTCCTCCTTGCAGTCGCTGGAAAAGGACATGGGCATCGGCTCCTTCCGGCGCAGGCAAAGGGGCGTTTCCGGCAAGGTAAAAAAGCATCGCAAAGCCAATCGCTGCTTTGATTGTAGCGGGCTTTCCCTGAAAAGTCAAGAAAAGGCATGAAATCCGATCCAGACCATTGTGCTTCGCTCCGTTCTTTGGTAAGATTTGAGGCATGGAGCCCTGGAAAGGGTCCAAAACCACCTTGGGAGGGTTTTGCATGAAGATTGGGGCCTTGGAAGCGGGCGGCACGAAGATGGTGCTGGGGATTTTTGCCGGGGACGGGGCCCTGCTGCACCAGGAGACTTTTCCCACAGAGGAACCGGAGATAACCATGCCCCGGATGCAGGCGTTTTTCAAGGACCACCAGGTGGACGCCTTGGGGGTGGGCAGCTTTGGGCCCCTGGATTTGGACCCCGCCTCTCCCACCTACGGCTGGATCACCACCACCCCCAAGCTGGCCTGGCAGAATTATCCGCTGCTGGGAGAGCTTTGCGCCAATAGGGACATCCCCAGGGCCATCGACACGGACGTAAACGCCGCGGTGCTGGCGGAGACGGTTTTGGGGGCCGCCCAGGGGCTTTCCAACGCTGTGTACGTAACGGTGGGCACCGGCGTGGGCGGCGGTGTGATGGTGGAGGGGCAGATGGTCCACGGCATGCTCCATCCGGAGGTGGGCCACATGATCCTCCGGCCCCATCCCCTGGACCCCAACCCCAAGGGCGTGTGCCCCTACCATGACGGCTGCCTGGAGGGCCTGGCCGCCGGCCCGGCCATTGGGGCCCGGGTGGGGGGAGACGCCCGCCTGCTGGAGGATGAGGACCCTACCTTTGACATCGAGGCCTATTACCTGGCCCAGATGTGCGTGAATTTGATCCTCGTGGCCAGCCCCCAGCGGATCATCTTGGGAGGCGGCGTCATGGAGCGGCAGGGGCTGTTCCCCAAGGTCCGCAAAGAGACCCAACGGCTCCTGGGGGGCTATGTGCAGCACGTCTCCATTTTGGAAAGGATCGACCAATACATCGTGCCTCCCCAACTCTATCCCATCAGCGGCCTCATGGGGGCGTATTTGCTGGGGTTGAGGGCCTATGAACGGCAAGCATAAAAAGGGATTTCTATATGAGGGAGGCGCGGCTGTTTCGCCGCGCCTCCCTTGTTTATGATGAAAGATTGGGTCCAGGGCCTCAGGCCCTGGTGGGGGCCAGGGGTGAAACCCCTGATTACTGGTCCCCGTTCCCCCGCTGCCATAGGATCACGCTGCGGCCGGTTTCAAAGGGGCCGTCCCCCAGAAGCTCCGGGTTCATCCTCTGGAGGCTTTCCTTGCTGACCCGGTAGCGCTTGGCGATGTCCCAGAGGGTTTCCTCAGGCTGGGTGAAGTACAGGACGATGCCCGGGTTCATGGGCTGGGCGGTCTGGCGCACCACGTCGCTGACCAAAGCGTCCGTGGCCAGCTGCACATCGTTGCAGAACAGGTGAAGAATGTACTTCACCTCCACCCGGTCGCTGGTGATGCCGTTCACATCCACATTGCTGGGCACCCAGGTGATCCCCTCGGGATCGGACACCTCGCAGGCGAAGACCATGTGAAAGGGTTCCTCTGTGGAGTAGCTGACGGGAACCTCGCTGTCGTCGGTCATGTAGAGCAAGGTGGTTTCCATCATGCCCTCCAAAAAGAGCCGTCCCCCCTGGGGGTTTACGTCGGTGACTATGGGCCGCAGGAAGGCCTTCA
>JARKQO010000456.1 GCA_029974855.1 Eubacteriales bacterium | reverse complement strand
AGTAAGGTGAGCCCCAAAAAGGCGGGTATCAGAAACAGCTTCGCGGCCCGGGCTTCCTGCCGGGCCATGAGGGTGGTTCCGATGGTGATTTTTTTCATGTCCACACCCCCTCTGTTGCCGGCTCCGCCCGCGAGGCGCGGGCGGAGCCGGACGGGACTCAATCTTAGTAGCCCTGGTTGGCGGCGATGAGGGCGTCCAGGTTGGCGGTAATCACATCCGCCACCTTGGCGTTGCCGCTCCAGCAGGGGGCCAAAATGGTGCTGAGCGCGTCGTTGAAGAGGTTGGTGTTGTTGACCCAGTACCAGGAGGCGGGCTTGGCATAACCCATGGCGTAGTCCACCACGGCGGACTTATACTCGTCATAGGGCGGGAAGTTGGGGTTTTCCACCCACTTGCGGGTCAGGGCCTCGTCGGTGTAGTAGCTGGAGAGCACGGGCATCCAGATGCCGCTCTCAATCAGGCCCCAGGCGTTCTCCTCCTTGGCGTACCACTTCAGCCACTCCATGGAGGCTTCCAGGTTCTTGGTGGTGGCGAAGGTGACGTTGACGCCGCCGGTGTTCAAAGTGGCCTTTTCCTTCATGTAAGGCAGCACGCCCACGCCGTAGTCCAGGCCGTCGCTGGCCCTGGCCGGGCCCAGGAACACGCCCACGCACCACTGGCCGTGGATGTACATGGCGGCGTTACCGTTCACCAGGTCCTGGTCGATGTTGGTGGCGGTGTTAGTGCCGTACTGGGGCGCCACGTGGTGCACCAGATACAGATCCGCGATATTCTGCAAGCCTTCCATGGCCTCGGGGCTGTTGATGGTGACGTTGCCCTCGGCGTCATACCAGGCGCCGCCGTTGGTGACGGACCAAGTTTCCAACTGCCAGAAGTCCGGGCAGAACATCACGCCGTAGCGCTTGATGTTATTGGGGTCGAAATCCGGGGATTTGGCGTTGTTGCCGTTCACGTCCAAGGTCATTTGCTTGGCCACGTCCACAAAGGTATCCCAGTCCCAGGCTTCCTCGGCGCTGGCGGGCGGGGGCGCCACCCCGGCGTCCGCAAAGGCCTTGCGGTCGTAGTAGGTCAGCAGGATCTCATTGGCAACGGAATAGCCCACGGGCTTGCCTCCGAAGGTGAAGGCCAGGCTGTCCAGGGGCTTGGCCTCGTCGGCCCCGTACATGTTGCTGGCGTCCGCCAGCATGCCCTGCTCGGCCCACATCAGCACCGCGTCCTCGGCCATGATGCCGGTATCGGGCAGGTTGTTGCCGGCGGCCCGGGTGTTCAGGGTGCCCACGTAGTCGGCACGGTCGATCTGGATGATTTCCACGTGGATCTTGTCCTGCTCGCTTTCAAATTTGTCGATAGTCCCCTGGAGAACGCGGACTTCCTCATCATCGCCCCACATGGAGTAGGTGATGGTAACCCGTTCCTCGGCCAAGGCCACGCCCGCCATGAGCGGCAGAACCATGGCCAGCGCCAGCGCCAGGCTCAGTAGCTTGAATCCCTTTTTCATGTCCCTCTCCTCCTTTATATGCTAACGCACCGCTGTGCATTATGCAAGATGCAAGTACACCCGCATTTCCCCCAGGCCCCGGTTGGCCCACAGGTAATAGGGAATCAGGGTGATGTCCGCTTCCTCCCACAGGGGCGGGCTGGTTTGGTACAGGGCGTGCTGGTCGGCAAAGGCCGCCTTGCTTCCCCGGGCGGTGAGGGCCACGGCCCCGTCCCCGGTGAAGGCGGGCCTTTCCTCAAAAACAGCCGCTTTGGGCAGCCTGAGGCAGGGGATGCCCGGGCCGTTGTCCGCCTGCTCCGCGCAGTATACCAAGGGCCCCCGCATGACGGCGGCCTTGCCCACGTTGTCCGCCACTTTGGGATGGGACACCACATAGCGGGGCCGCAGGTCGTAGCCCACGTCCACCAAGGTTCCGGGCGCAAGGCCGGGCAGCAGGTAGTAGCCGTCCGCCTCCTGAAGGGGGCGCTCCTCCCCGTTGATCCTGATCCATCGGACCGGGGCCAGGCCGGATTTGCGGAGGGCGAGGCTTTGGGTCCTTTCCTCCACCTGGATGGCCAGCACGTCCCCAAAGGGATACTGGGTGCGCAGCTCCAGGGAGAAGGCCCCGCTGCGGATGCGGCAGGCCAGGGGGATGTGGATGTACAGGGTGTCCCCCCTGGCTGTGAAGGCGTAGCCGCCGATGCTCATGATGGTGCGGGCGATGTTGGTGGGGCAGCAGGCCACGTCGTACCACTTCTGCCGCACGGGCTTCACATGGGCAAGGCCGGGGTTAAAGGCGCAAAAGGCGGGGTCCACCGCCAGGGGGCCCACATAGAAGAACTCCGTGCCCCTTTGGGAAATGCCCCCCAGCACCCGGTTGAAAAAGGCCCGCTCCACCGTGTCGTAATACCGGCCCTCCCCGGTGAGGGAGGCCATGCGGGCCGCGAACATCATCAGGGCCACGGAGGCGCAGCTTTCGCCGTAGACGGTGTCGTTGGGCAGGTCATAGTCCGTGGTGAAGCTCTCGCCGGTGGCGCTGGAGCCCACGGCGCCGGTGATATACATCCGCCGCTGGGTCACGTTGTCATACAGGGCGCGGCAGGCCTCCTCCAGGTCCTTCTCCCCGGTGAGCCGGGCCAGATCCGCCATGGCGCTGTACATATACAGGGCCCGGACCGCGTGGCCCACGGCCTCCCGCTGCTTCACGGGCTCCTGGTGCCACTGGCCATAGACGGGGCTCAGCAGCTCGGGAAGGCCGAAGATATCGCGGTAATCTGGGCTCTGGCGCTCCTGCACAAAGTACGGGGGGTTTTTGCCACGCTGGCGGATGAAATAGTCCGCCAGGTCCAAATAGGCCTGGTTTCCCATGACCTGATGGAGCTTCACCAGGCCCACCTCCACCTCCTGGTGGCCGGGGTAGCCGGGAATCTGGCCCTCCCCCAGGCCGAAAACCCGGGTCAGATAGTCGGCAAAGCGGCAGGCCACGTCCAGGAGGACCCGCTTGCCCGTGGCCCGGTAGTAGGCCGCCGCGGCCTCAAAGAGATGCCCGGCGCAATACAGCTCGTGGCCCTGCTGCAAGCTGGTGAACCGCCTGCCGGGCTCCTTGAGGGTATAATAGGTGTTCAGGTACCCGTCGGGGCCCTGGGCCTTGGCGATCAAACCGCAGGCCTCGTCGGCCAGGGTCTCCAGAATCCCGTCCCCCAGGGCCTGGAGGCAGTAGGCCACCGCCTCCAGCCATTTGTACAGATCGCTGTCCTGAAAAACCATGCCGTAATGCTCGCCCTGGGAGAGGCCCGCGGCGATGCGGAAGTTCTCCAGGCAGTGGCTTTTGGCCGCGCCGGGCACCCGGTCGTTCAGAGCCTCCCACTGGTAGGCCAGCACCTTCTCGTGGACCAGGCGCTGCATCCTCTCCAAGACGCCGCCTGTGAGCCGGATATCCGCCAGGGGCAAAGGTTCCATGCGCTCCATGATGACTCCACCTTGCTCTTCGTTCATTCGCGGGATGCCGATCCTGCCCTTGGTCCGGCGGCTTTCAGAGCCTTGGCAGGCTTAGGCGTTTGGTAAATCGATTAAATTCAGTAAGGTCATTATAGCAACAACCCCATCCGGTGTCAATGCCAATTTAAAAATTTATGGCATTCAATCCTAAAATGAGGAAACTATTTTATGCACACAGTCCAGATCGTTGACAGATTCCCAAAAGAGCGGTACAATGGGACAAGGTTGAATCGTTTATTTTTTTAACGAGGAATTCCCGGCCCCCCAAGGCCGAAAAGCAAGGTTGAGGTGATGGCTCTGGCTACCATGAAGGAGATCGCCGCGCTGTCCGGAGTATCGGTGGCTACGGTATCCTATGTGCTCAGCGGGAAAAAAAACGTGGGGTCCGACACCCGGGAGCGGGTACTGCGGGCTGTGGAGCTGACCAATTACCACCTGAACCCCATCGCCAAATCCCTGCGGATGAACAAAACCCACATCATCGGGGTGCTGGTGGAGGACATCCGTGGCCTGCCGGTGGCGGAAATCGTGGACGGCATCAACGAGTTTTTGGAGGAAAGCGGCTATCAGGTGCTGCTGAGCAACCTGCGGCTGCTGCAAAAGCTATACAACCAATATGAGCAGCTGAGCCACTGCATCGGCATCGTGAACCAGGGCATCCGGCTGCTGGAGGGGGCCCGGGTGGACGGCATCATCTACGTGGCCATGCACGACCGGCGCATCGACGGGGTGCATCCGCCGGTGAACATCCCCTTGGTGTACGCCTACTCCGCCAGCGGGGACCGCGATGCCATGTCGGTGACCTATGACAACGAAAACAGCGCCCGGGAGATTACCCGGCTGCTGATTGCCCAGGGCCACAGGCGCATCGCTCTGATCGCCGGGCACCCCAACTCCTCCGCCACGGGGCAGCGCCTGGAAGGGTTCCGGGCGGCCATGGACCAGGCGGGCCTGGAGGTGCCCCAGGAGTATATCCGCTGGGGGGACTGGGAGTTTGCCACCGGAGAGGAGCAGGCCCACGCCCTCCTTTCCCTGGCGATCCCCCCCACCGCCATCTTCGCCATGAACGATCCCATGGCGGCGGGCTGCTATGCCGCCGTGCAGCGCCATGGGCTGCGCATCCCCGGGGATGTTTCCGTGGTGGGCTTTGACAACCGGGAGATCGCCTCCTGCCTGTGCCCCAGCCTCACCACCGTGGCCCTGCCCAACAAGCAGATTGGGTACCGGGCTGCGGAGCGCCTGCTGGGCCGCTTGGGAGGGCAGGCGCAGGAGTCCCCCACCCTCACACTGCCCTGCCAGGTGATTGAGCGGGATTCCACCAGGGCCTTGTAGCCTTCAGGCCATGGCTTCTGTCCCCAGGCGGAGGGGAAGCCCGGGGCGGCTGCCCAATCCCACTGATGATTTCCTCCCTTTGGGCCATACTAAAAGGGGAGGTGAAACCACATGGACAAAAAGTATACGAACCTACAGGCCCTGCTGCGGGACGACGTAACCGCCCGGCGGTATTTCAGCGCTTTGCCGGATTATGTACAGGAACAGCTTACCGCCCGCTCGGCGGGCATCAACAGCTTTGCCAGCCTGGAGGATTACGCCCAAAACCTGACCCGGGGCGACCGGTAGGCATCCCCGCGCGCGCCCCCGGCGCCCGGGGTCCCTTTTCTCCCAAAAGTTTCCAGCCTTTCTAAAAGTATCCCCACCCCTCCTTGCCAAGGCCGGTTGGCTTGGATATAATGGAAACGCAAGGTTCCCGGAGCCAGCCGGGGCCTGAGGAACAGGAAAAGGGACCTGAGGAGTAGCGAGGTGCGCACCATGAACCCTCTGGCACACGCCATCCCCACCGCCGAGCTTTGGGATCAGCTTTTCAAAACCCCGGACCTTCCCCGCTTCCTGGGAGAAAACCCGGCGGAGGTGGGGCTTCCTTCCTTTGCGGAGTATCTGACCCAGCTTTGCGAGCTCAAAAAGCAAGTGCCGGACCGGGTCATCCGGCGCACCACCCTGGAGCGCTCCTTTGGGCACCAGGTTTTTCGCGGCAGCCGCAGGCCCTCCCGGGACACGGTGATCCAGCTGGCCTTTGGCCTGGGCCTGGAGATTGCCCAGACCCAGGCCTTGCTGCGCCATGGGGGCTTTGGGCCCCTGTACCCCCGGCTGCCCCGGGATTTGGCCATCGGCTACTGCCTGCACCACCGGATGGACCTGACCCAGGCCCAGGCGGTGCTGGAGGAGCTGGGCCTGCCGCCCATTGGCAGCGGGGGCAAAAAATGAGCGGCCCCGGCGAAGCGGTCCGGCTCCTTTCCTCCGCTTTGGAGGGGCTGTACCCCGATGTCCTTTTGGAGCGCTATGACCTGACCGAATGCCTGGGCTCCGGCCATGGAACGGAAACCTTTCTGGCCCAGGAGAAGGACGGGGGCCGGCTGTGCGTGGCGAAGCGCTACGACCGGCAGCTGCGGGGCCTGGCCACCGAGGGGGAGATTTTGGGCGCTTTGGAGCACCAAGCCCTGCCCCGCTTCTACGGGGAGTTTCGGGATGAGCGGAGCGTCTGGGTGGTGCGGCAGTATATCGAGGGCATGCCCCTGGACCAGTACATGAGGGTCCACACCCCGTCCACAGCCCGGGTTTTGGAGCTGTGCGCGGGGCTTTGCGATGTGCTTCAATACCTCCACAGCCGGGAGAAGCCGGTGATCCACCGGGATATCAAGCCCCAAAACCTCATCGTAAAGCCCGACGGCGACCTGTGCCTCATCGATTTTGACATTGCCCGGGAATACAACCACTCCTCGGACACGGATACCCGCTGCCTGGGCACCCGGGTCTACGCCCCGCCGGAGCAATACGGCTTTTCCCAGACGGATGGCCGGGCGGACATTTACTCCTTCGGGGTGCTGCTGTGCTGGATGCTGACGGGCCGCACGGACCTTTCCCAAGTCAAGCTGGCAAACCCACGGCTGGCGAAAATCATCCGGCGGTGCACT
>JARKQO010000452.1 GCA_029974855.1 Eubacteriales bacterium | reverse complement strand
TTTTACGCGGAAATGCTCCAAAGCCTGGGTGCCTGGGTGGAGGGCAGCCAGTTTCTGGAGCCGGACGGCCACTTTCCCAACCATGTGCCCAACCCGGAGAATGAGGAGGCCATAGCCTCACTGTCCCAGGCGGTGAAAAAGGTCCAGGCGGACCTGGGGGTCATTTTCGATACGGACTGTGACCGGGCGGCCATTGTGGACCACACCGGCAAGGAGATCAACCGGAACCGGCTGATCGCCATGATCAGCGTCATTCTGCTGGAGGAGAGCCCCGGGGCCACCATCGTCACGGATTCCGTCACCTCCTCGGGACTGGCGGAGTTCATTCAGGAATGGGGCGGCGTGCATTACCGCTTCAAGAGGGGGTATCGCAACGTCATCGACGAGGCGGTGCGCCTGAACGAGATGGGCATCGACTGCCCGTTGGCCATTGAAACCAGCGGCCACGCGGCTTTGCGGCAAAATCACTTTTTGGACGACGGCATGTATTTGGTGACGCTGCTGCTGATCAAGGCCATGCAGCTGAAGCAGCAGGGCAAAAACCTGGGCTCCTTGCTGGACGGTTTGAAGGAGCCCATGGAAAGCACGGAGATCCGCCTGCCCATCTTGGCCAAGGACTTTGCCACGGCGGGGAAGCAGGTCATCGAGCATGTGCTGGAATACGCCAGCCAAAGGCCGGAGTGGCATGTGGCCCCGGATAACCGGGAGGGGGTGCGCATCTCCTTTGACCTGGAAAATGGGCTGAACAACGGCTGGTTTTTGCTGCGGCTGTCCGTCCACGACCCGGTGATGCCCCTGAACGTGGAAAGCGACGTACAGGGCGGGGTGCGGGCCATTTTGCGACAGCTGTACCGGGTCCTGAAAGGGCTTCGGGACATTGACACAGCGCCCCTTGAAAAGGCGCTGGCCTAAGGGCAGGGGGATAAAACCAAAACGGATGGATGAGCGCAAGGTGTCCGTCCGTTTTTTGGCATAGGGGAGCAGGGCATGGAAACAGGGCGCCTATGGATCAGGCGGTTCGCCCCGGAGGATTGGCGGGACCTCCACGGGTATTTATCCCGGGAGGAGGTGGTGCGCTATGAGCCCTACGGAGTCTTTACAGAGGAGGAAAGCAAGCGGGAGGCCGTCCGGCGGTCCGAGGACGGCCGCTTTTGGGCCGTGTGCCTGAAGGACGGCGGAAAGCTCATCGGCAACCTCTACCTGTCCAAGGGGACCTTTGACACTTGGGAATTGGGCTATGTATTTGCCAAGGAGTACCAGGGCCTGGGCTATGCCACGGAGGCGGCAAAGGCCGCCCTGGAGGAGCTGTTTCGCCACCGGAAGGCCCGCCGGGTGGTGGCCCTGTGCAATCCCCTGAACGAGCCTTCCTGGAGGCTGCTGGAACGGCTGGGCATGCGCCGGGAGGGCCATTTACGCCAGAACCTTTTCTTCAAAAAAGGCGAGGACGGCTGCCCCCTATGGCAGGATACCTATGAATATGCCATCTTGGCCCCGGAATGGTTCCAGGGCAACCCCTGAACCCTTGCAAGGGGTCCCTTTGGGGCGATGGCGTTTTCCGCCGCCCGCCCAGGGGGAGCCTCTTGCCGGTTCCGCGGCTCTTTATCCATTTTGAACTTTCTGCCTATATTAACCAAGGATTTTGCTACGTCGGTTGCACACCCGGTCCATCATCATGGCTACAAAACGGTCCGCGTCCACCTCCAAGCACACCTGTACGGTAGGCTCGGGCTTGTCCTGCCCCAACTCCTCCGGGGGTGTCCAAGGGGTAACGGGCAGTTGGCAAATGGTGTGGCCCGTGGGGTGGCGGTGATCGTATTCCACGTGTACGTTCATTTTTTGTCCCCGGCAGAAGGTGGGGTCAAAGGCCATGGCTACGCACAGGGGATCGTTCATGGCGGTAAAATCCCGCTTCCAATAATCCAGCCATTTGCGGATCATCTTCGCCATGGCGGCGTTGAGGGGATCGCTGGTGGCCTCCAGGCGCTCCACATCCGGCGTGCGCACCAGCACCTGGCGGGTCACATCGTAGCCGCACATGGTGATGGGTGCGCCGCTGGCAAACAGCAGCGCGGCGGATTCCGGGTCGCATTTCACATTATGGTCGATGTACTCCAGCTCCGCGCTATTGGCTCCCAGCCGGGCGCTCCCCCCCATGATGATGATGTTTTTCACCTTTTGGGCCACCCGGGGCTCCCGGGCCAAGGCGATTGCCAGGTTGGTGAAGGGGCCGATGGCAACCAATGTGATCTCCCCAGGGTTTTCCATCACGGTTTGGATAATGAAATCCACCCCGTGCCGGGGGTCATAGGGAAGAGCCTGGTCCGCTTCGGTCAAAAGGCCGTCCCCCTCGTGGCCCAGCCACCACAGGGGACGGTTGCGCAGCAGCACATGTTCCGCTCCGGCCATCACGGGGATATCCTCCCGTCCCAACAGCTTGAGGATTTTTACGGCCATGCGGGCCCTCAGGGCCACATCCCCGTATACGGTGGTGACGCCCTCCACCTTCAACTCCGGGGAGAGGGCGGCCAAGGCTACGGCCATGGCGTCATCCACATCGGTTCCAATATCCGTATCCAAAATGATGCGTTCCGGCATGGGGGTTCATCCTTTCTTTAAGATCGCCATGGGGAATTCCGTCAAAGTCAAGGTTTTCCCAGTCAGCTCCTCCAGGGTCAGCCGTTCATAGCCATGGACGCTGGTGCGCAGAACCGCCGGAAAATGGGACAGCCAATGGTCCTCCACCCGGCCTGTTTTGAAGCCCACAATGGAGCCCACCGTGGCGGCATTGCAGTCGGTGTCAAAGCCCGCCATCACCGCATGGCCGATGGCCTGGGCATGGTCGCTGTCAAAGCAGGCCAAAAGGGCCGATACCAGCAAAGCGTTGGGGATGGCATGCCCCCACCAGAACCACTGGCTTTCCTGATACCGGGCATGGAGCCGGTCCAGCAACGCCTCATAGCCCGCCCCCGCTTTCAAATCCGACAGCAGGGCGTCCAGGGCTAAGGCCAGACGGCTTCTGGGTGGAATCTGCGTCTTGGCGGTTTCAATCATGGCGATCCCGTCCAGCCCGCAGGGAGCCAGGCTCACCAAAGCCGCCACATACATCTCCGCGTAAATGCCGTTGCGCACATGGGTGACGCTGCCGTCCTGGAAGGCCATCCGGGCCGCTTCGTTGGGACGGCCGGGGCTGATATACCCAAAGAAATCCGCGCGGATTTGGGCGCCGATCCATTCCCGGTAGGGATTCAAAACCCAGGCGCAATCCGGAGGCGGCACGCAGTTCAAAAGATTGCGGTAAGCCAGCCTCTCGGCGGTGCAGGCGTGCAAAGAGGGCACCGCGTACAGCAGGTTTTCCGCGATGTTGTCGGCGGTAAAGCCCCGGCCATAGCGCTCCAGCACCCGCAGCGCCGCTACGGAATAGTTGGTATCGTCGTCCACGGGAAAGGCGTCCATGTTGTTGACCCAGCAGTATACCTGCCGGTCATAGGGGGTATGGCTGTCCTGGTCCCGGATGTCGAACGCCTCCCGCAAAGCCGGGGCAAGGTGGGAGGTGAAATAGGTCCTGCGGGGGTCCTGGCCTGTGGCCTCCATCAGGGCGGCAATCTTTTCCCGGGTCCAGCCCTCTACGGGAATGCCCAGCAGGCACCCGCTCATCCGGCCCGCCCAGGCAGCCCGCAGCCTGGCGGGAAAGCCCTGGCGGTCCACCGGATGCTCCGCTTTGGCCCGGGAGTCCAGCTGGGCCTGGATCCCCTCCCAGGTATTGGGCTCATCCTGCTCCAAGGCGTCGGGAAGGGGAAGGTTTTCGGTTTTGAGCATCCACTGGCGGGCCCTTTCCTCCCGTTCCTTCTCGTCGGCGATGTCCAAAATGGCCTCCACTTCCTCCGGAGGCACATTTTTGCCCTCGGCCTGTGCCTGGGCCAGCTCATCCACGATGAGCTCCGTATAGTATAACCATCTCATTTTTTCCCGCAGCATGATGGCAGCTCCTTGTTGATTATTATTCTTTGACCCCTGAGCTCACAATGCCCTCCACGTAATAACGCTGTAAGGGCATCATGATGGCTACGGGGATGGCAAAGGCGATGATGGAGGCGGCAAAGATCAGGTTCCATAGCTTGGCGTGCTCGGTCTGGAAGCTGTTCAAAGCCACCTGGACGGTTCGCATGTCAGGGGTACGGGTCACCAGCACCGGCCACATGAAGGATTCCCACTGGGACAGAAACAGGATCAGCCCGGCGCTGATGGCGATGCTCTTGGCGTTGGGCATGGCGATCCGGGTGAAAATACCCCCCCAACCCAGTCCGTCCAGCATGGCGGACTCGATCATATAGTTGGGGAAGTCCAGAAAGAATTGCCGAAACAGGAAGATCACGATGCCGTTGGCTACGCTGGGCAAGATCAGCGCCTGATAGCTGTTTACCCATTGAAAGCGCATGATGATCTGGTACAGGTTGATGGAGATCAGCTCAAAAGGCACCATGGCGGTGACCATCACCAGCAGAAACAGCACCCCCTTGCCCGCGAACCGGAACTTGGCGAAGCAAAAGCCCGCCATAGCGTTGAACAGGATGCCCGCCACAATGGTGACGGCGGCAATGAGCAGGGAATTCAGCACGGCGGAGCCGAAGCCGTATTCCTCAAAGATGGTGCGGTAAGCCTCCAACGTAACCTGGGTGGGCCAGAAGGTTTCCGGCACGATGGGGCGGATATAGCGGTATACGTCCTCCAGGGGACGAAGGGAGGATACCAGGGCGAAAAGAAGCGGAAAGAAGATGACCAGAATCAAAACCCCTTGCAAGGCATATACCAGCGCTTTGCCCCAGCCGGTCATTTTCTGCATCAGCGGCCACGCTCCTTCATCAGCAGGTTTTCCAGCCCCACCACGGCCAGCAGGATCACCAGCAGAACCATCACCATGGCGGAGGCCGCGTTCATATTGGAATAGGTGTAGGCGTTTTGGTAGATGCGGTACATCAGGAAGTCCGTGGACCCCTGCGGGCCGCCTCCGGTGAGCATGTAGGCGGGCACGAACAATAAGAAATTGGAAATGGTATCCGACACCAGCACAAACAGCAGCGTGTTTTTCAGCAGCGGCAGCGTGATACCGAAAAAGGTGCGGCCCCGGGCGGCTCCGTCAATGTCGGCGGCTTCGTACAGATACCGGGGAATGTTCTCCATTCCCGCAATCAAAAAGACAGCCCAATAGCCTACCCCCTTCCAGCTGGCGATGGCTACGACGGAGCCAAGGGCTTGACGGGAGGAGGTGAGAAACGGCTGGTTGGGGATGCCCAGCAGATTCAAAAGGGAGTTCAGCAGGCCCTGGTCCGGGTTGAGCAGCACCCCCCACAGGGTACAGGCGATGGTAAAGGAAACGGTGATGGGCACCAGGTGCAAGGTACGGAAAAAGTGATTTCCCTTCAGCTTCAGCGTCAGCATATAGGCCAGGCCCAAGGAGAGGGCGATTTGCAAGGGGTTGGTAATCAGGCTGAACAGCAGCGTCACTTTCAGAGAGTTGAGGAATGCCGGATCGAAAAACAGGGTCGTGTAATTCTCCAGCCCCACAAAGCGGGAGGTCTTTTTTAAAAAGGAGTATTTGAAAAAGCTGTCAAACAGACCGCTTGCCAAGGGGTATACCTTGAAGAGGATCAGTCCCAACACCGCGGGAAACAAGAACAGATATGGGATGTATTTGCGCTTAAGGCTAAACATGGCCGGTTCCCCTTTTTTCAAGAAGCGGGGGACGGGCCTCCCCGTCCCCCTGTACGAAGCTTGTTATTCCGCGTATTTCTGCAGCTGCTGGTCGATTTCGGCCACAGCCGCGTCCAGGGCGGTTTGGGGGTCCGCGCCGTTCATCATATCGCTGAAGGCCTTTTCCACAATGCTCTGCCATTCGGTATACCCGGCCATTTTTGGGCGGGCCATGGCGGTGTTCAGGGATTCGTAGGCGGACAGCCGCGCCACGTCATCGGGGAAGTTTTCATAGGCGGGGTCGGTGTCGATGCTCTCCAGGGCGGCAATGTTGCTGGGCAGGTTCTTGATGAGCTTGAAGTTCTGAATCGCGGTGTCGTTATCGCAGGTCAGGAACTCCACGAACTTGGCGGCTTCCGCCTGGTGCTTGGAATAAGCGGATACCCCCGCGCACCAGGAGCCGGTAGGCGTCACCGGGACGCCGCCCTCAAAATAGGGATGGGGAGCGTACCCGAAGTTCAGGCTGGCGTTTAGCATGGCTGGAATCTGCCAGGAGCCGCCCACAAACATAGCTACCTGGCCGCTGGTGAACAGGTTGGTGCTTTCGTCCGCGCCTACCTTGGGGCTGATCTTCCAGGTGTTGAAGGTATCGGCGTAGAACTGGCCGGCCTTTACCATTTCGGGGCTGTTGGTGTAGCCTGTGGTGACCAGGCCATCCTCGCTCACAAACTGCTTGGCGCCCAAGCTTTGCGCCAGGGGCAGCAGTTGATAGGGGCGGTTGACCTGTTCAAAAACGAGGCCATAGATCTGCTTGCCGCTATCGTCCGTATAGGTCAGTCCCTTGGCCAGTTCCACCACCTGTTCCCAGGTCATGCGGCCTTCGGCGCCGCTGTCCGGGTAGGCAACGCCCTTGGCGTCGAACAGGTCCTTGTTGTAATACAGCTGCACACAGGAGCTGTAAAGGGGCAGGGCGTAGATGTGGCCGTTATAGGTTACGGAATCCAGGGCCGCTTCGGTCAGGTTCCGGGGAGACTCCGGAGCGATCAGATTCTCCAGCTCCGCCAGGTATCCCTTCAGGGCATAGTTGGCTACCACGGTGCAGTCCACCAGGAAGGCGTCGATGCTGTCCTCCCCGTTGCCCAGGCGAACCTCGATGGCTTCAAACATCTTGTCAAAGGGCAGCACTTCCACGTTGATCTTGACTCTGGGGTTTTGTTCCTCATACAGGTCAAAGGTGGGCTGCAGAATCTCCAGATCAGACATGATCAAGAAATTCAGCGTGGTGTCTTCCGCCAGGGCGGGGATGGCGAAGGTGCTAAGGCATAGCAGCAACGCCGTGGCAAGAGAAACCCATTTTTTCATCGTTTGCATCTCCTTTTTCATTTATCGTAAACACCCGGCGGTACCGGCCGGCGTTTACCTCCGTCATGGCGTTAGGGCCCGGGTGGATTCCCGCACGATTAATTCCCGGGGGCAGACCACGTCCCGGGGAGGGCCGTCATACTCGCCGCTGATGCGGCTGAAAAGCAGCTCCATGGCCCGGTGGGCAAACTCGCCCCCGCTGTTGTTGATGGTGGTGAGCCCAGGGCGGCTGATTTGAGCAAACCCGATGTTATCCTCACCAGTGAGGGAAATATCCGCGGGGACCTGGAGGCCCCGCTCCCGCAGCGCCTGCATCACACCCATGGCGATGATGTCGTTGGCGGCGCAGATGCCCGTGGGCATGGAGGATAAGGAGGAAATATACATGCCCGCTTTGTACCCGGCGTCCATGGTAAAGTCCATTTCAAAGCAGAAATCCTTTTCCAGGGACAGCCCGGCTTCCTCCAGGGCGGTGATAAAGCCTCCCTTGCGGCGCTTGTTGATGGTGGAGCTTTCCGGACCGCCCACATACCCTATTTTTCGATGCCCCAGCTCGATGAGGTGCTTGGCCGCCAGGTAAATACCCCGGCCTTTGATAGAATGCAAGGTATCAAAATGCAGCTGATCGTAATGCTGGGAGACCACCACGGGGCGGTCAATGGCCAGCAAGCGCTCCAGCACCGCGTCCGTATTCTTGATGGAGCAGTAGATCAGGCCGTCCACCCCAATTTCTTCCATGAGCTCCAGCGCCTTCAGCTCCCATTTTTCATCGGCGTTGGAATCGTACAGAAGCACGGAGTACCCCCGCTGGGCGGCCAAATGCTGCAAGGTTTTGAACATTTCGGCATAGTAGGGGTTGCCGATGTCCGGCTCGATGAGCATGATCTGGTTGGAACGCTGGGTTTTCAAAAATTTTGCGCTTTTGTTGACCCGGTAGTTGGTAAGGGCGATGGCCTTGCGGATTTCCTCGGCAGTGGAATCGTCTACATATCCGGAGGAATTGAGAAATCTGGATACGGTTGCCACGGAAACCCTTGCAATATTTGACACATCCCGTATGGTTGCGCGCTTGACCCTATCCATATCTTCACCGCTCTCCCCAATATGTGTAAACGTTTACATACGCTGTAATTTTATTATAAGTTCCTCTTGGCAGATTGTCAAGAGGTTTTCGGAATTTCCGGTCAATTTTTGTCCGTTTTCCTGCAAAACCGCCTCCAGAACCAAGGGGAAGCAGGACGTGGGTCCTTGCCGCGTCTCAAAACCTTCCTGCCCTGGCAAGGAGGATATCGGCAAAGAAAAAGCCGGGGGCTGAGCGCCGCGCCGGCCGGTGAACCGTTGATCTATGGCTTAGGGCTGGGTCAGCCCTTCCTTCATGGCCTGCAGCAGTTCCCCGCTGGGGTCCCCGCCATACTCCCAACACATCAGGCCCATCAAGCCCTGCTCCCGCACGTAGGTACCCTTGGCCCTCAGGGAATCCGGGTCGTCGTAGGTGATGAAGGTGCCGGGCTTGTAAAGGTAGGGGGCCTGGGCCTCCTGGTCAAGGCCCTGGGTGTAGTCGCCCCGGGCCATCACTTCCTGGAGCTTGCGGTAGTCGTAGGTTTTGTTGGCAGGCCCCTTGCTGGGCTGGTAGAGCCCCGGGCCCTCCCGCCGGGAGGAGGCCAGGGAAAACACCCGGCCGTAAAACGCGCCGCCCACCATGATCTTCTCCCTGGGGATGCCGGCCTGGATATAGGCCTGCACCGCCGTATCCACGCTGGTGCTGTGGTTTTCACCGCTGGGGTACAGGTTGGTGTGGTGGGTGGACAGGGAATTGGCTTGCAGGTCATAGGTCATCAGGTTTACCTGGTCCACGATTTCGCCCACCGCTTGGCTTTGAATCAGCTCCGTGCCGGAGGCCATTCCACCCACGGCGATGCCCAGCAGCCGGTCCTTGCCGTCCTGCTGGGTCAGCCGGTCCAGGCCCTCCCGCAGGTCCCTTAGCAACAGGGTGAAGTTCTCCTTGTCCTCCGGGCTGCTGGTAATGCCCGCCGCCGAGGAGCAGGGGTACTCCCAGTCCACATCAAGGCCCAGAAAGCCGTATTGCTCCATCAGCTCCAGGGCGCTTTCCACAAAGAGCTTCCGCCCCTCCTGGGTGGAGGCCGCCTGGGAAAAGCCGTCCGCCCCCCAGCCCCCTACGGAAAGCACAGGCAGAATGTGGGGGTTGGCCTCCATGAAGGCCTGAAACTTACCAATGCTTCGCCAATGGGCCCCGGAAACCTTTCCATCCTTGATCAAGGCGAAGGAGAAGTTCATCTGGTCCAGGTTGGCCGCGTCCCGCTGGGAAAAGGTGAGGCGGCCCCGGTCAAACACATAGGCGGAGGTCAGGGGCTGCCGGGGGCGCTCCTGGGTGGTGGCGGCAGGTTCTTCGGTTTTGGGCTCCTTCCCGGCCCCGGCTCCGCCAAAAGCGGTAAACAGCAGCATCGAGGCGAGGATCAGGCCCTGCCAAGAGAAGCCAAGGCGTCCCCTCCTGGGGGCGGTGGATGGATACTGGTTGGCCATGAGTGCTCGTCTCCTTTGGGGCGGGCGCAAGGCCCGGCCGGAAGTCACGGTTCTTTCACAAGGAAATGCGATACGTGCCAGCGAAGTATACCATGGGCGGCTGTCACAGGGCAATGTCATATGTTGTTATGGTATTCCTGCGCAAACAAGGAAACACAAGAGGGGGAAACCGCCATGGGGGAGTACATCATGGACATGCGCAAACGGGTGGGGCCTATCCCGCTGATGCAGTGCGGAGCATCCGTGATTGTGGAGAATGAAAAGGGCGAAATCCTGCTGCAGCTGCGCTCGGACAACGGCCAGTGGGCCTACGCGGGCGGCTCCATAGAGCTGTTTGAGCGCGTCCAGGACGCGGCTGCCCGGGAGCTGGAGGAGGAAACAGGGCTGGTGGCGGAGGAGCTGGAGCTGCTGGGGGTGTACTCCGGCCCGGAAATGAGCTATGTGTACCCCAATGGGGATGAGACCTCCAATGTGGATATCGTCTATGTATGCCGGAAGTATCACGGAGCCCTGCGCTGCGAGGCGGGAGAGGTGGAGAAGCTGAGCTTTTTTCCCTTGGACCGGCTGCCCGGAGAGATTTTCTCCGTATGCCAGCCGGCCCTGGAGGACTACCGGAAGGCCAGGCAGGAACAGGGCCAAGGATGAAAGCCAAAAGCATCTCGGTTGGTTATCCCATCCAGAGATGCTTTTTCATGTCAATCCGGCCATTGGGCAAAAAGGCAATTCCCTCGGAGCGCAGCAGTTCCCGCTGAAAATCCCGGGAGCCGAAGGCGTCCTGGGGGGCCATGTCCCCCTGCTGGTTCACCACCCGGTGGCAGGGGAGGCCCTGGGGGGCGCTGCGCAAAGCGAAGCCCACATACCGGGCGGACTGGGGCCTGCCCAGCATCCGGGCGATGAGGCCGTAGGTGGTCACGGTTCCCCGGGGAATCCGGCCCACAATTGCATAGACCTGGTCCGAAAAGCGGTTTTCCATCCGGCTCCCTCCTGCGCCGCTCCAGCCTTGCGGGCCCCGGCTATGGCTTCCGGGTAAAATACGCCGCGATGGCGTCGCAGATCCGCTGGGAGGCGTGGCCGTCCCCATAGGGGTTTTGGGCCTGGGACATGCGCCGGTATTCCGCCGGGTCCGTGAGCAGGCGCTCCGCCTCCCGGAGGATGTCCTCCTTTTGTACCCCCACCACCTTCACCGTGCCCGCCGCCACAGCCTCGGGCCGTTCGGTTTCGGTGCGCAGCACCAGCACAGGCCTGCCCAAGGCCGGGGCTTCCTCCTGGAGGCCGCCGGAATCCGTCATCACCAGATAGCACTTGGCAAACAGGTTGTGCATATCCCCCACGCCGATGGGCTCGATGAGATGAATCCGGGGATGACCGCTCAACAGCCTCAGGGCGGGCTCCCGGACGGCGGGGTTCTTGTGCATGGGATAGATCACCTGGACATCGGGATGCCGCTGCACCAGCGTCAGCACGGCCCCGAAGATATTCTCCATAGGGTCCCCCAGGTTTTCCCGGCGGTGGGCGGTAAGCAGCACGGTGCGCAGGCCCTCGTAGCGGAGGGCCCCCAGCGTGGGGTCCTCAAAGGCATAGTCCGGACGCACAATGGAAAACAGCGCGTCGATGACGGTGTTCCCGGTGATGCATACATTTTGGGTGATGTTTTCCTTGGCTAGGTTGTCCGCGTTCAGCCGGGTGGGGGCGAAATGGAGGTCGGCCAATTTGCTGGTGAGGTTGCGGTTCATCTCCTCCGGGAAGGGGGAATACCGGTCGTAGGTGCGCAGCCCCGCTTCCACGTGGCCTACGGGCACCTGCCGGTAGAAGGCGGCCAGGGCCGCGGCAAAGCTGGTGGTGGTATCCCCGTGGACCAGCACGATGTCTGGCTTGGCCTCCTCCAGCACGCCCTCCATGCCCCTGAGCACGTTGGCGGTGATGTCCGTGAGGGTTTGCCCGGGCGTCATCAGGTTCAGGTCATAATCCGGCTTCACCTGAAAGGTCTCCAGCACCTGGTCCAACATTTCCCGGTGCTGGCCCGTGGCGCACACCTGGCCCTCCAGCCGCGGGTCCTGCCGGATTTTCAGGACCAAAGGGAGCATTTTGATAGCCTCGGGCCGCGTGCCAAACACACTCAGGACCTTGATACACATGGGCATTTCCTCCAAAAAGTGCAAAAATCAAAGCGCCGGATTGCCACCCGGGGCCAGAGATGGCCTTGGGTGGCAATGCAAGGATTTCATTATAGCGCATGGGGAGGGACCCGTCAATGAAGGGAGGAACGCTCTTTTCCCCCAAAGGGAGCGCTCTTTTCCTCACAGGGTCGGGCCGGCTTCCCCGTCACATTTTCTGATAGCTCACCCGCTCCAAAATTTGATCCTGATAGGCCTGGTCCAGCTGCACGAAATGCCCGCTCCAGCCCCATACCCGCACGATGAGCCCCCGGTGGTTTTCCGGATGCTCCCGGGCGTCCAGCAGCGTTTCCCTGCTGACGGAGTTCAGCTGCAGCTGGTGCCCCGCCAACAGAATGAAGCTTCGCACCAGCTGGGCCACCTTCTGTACCCCCTCCGGGGTCCGGAATACCGTGCCGTCCAGCTCCAAGGTCAGGGGGCCGCCGTTCATGGCCCGGCCCAAGGCGGGCCTTGCCATGGCCCGGATCACGGACAGGGGGCCCGCGTCCGCCAGCAGCAAGGAGGGGGAGAAGTTGGCGGGCAGCTTTTCTCCGGGCAGATGCCCGTCGCACAGGGCAGGCAGGTCCTCGGCGTGCCAGAGGTAGTACATGGCGCTGCCGGTTCCCGCCCGGAAGATGCCTCCCCGCTGGTTGCGCAGAGGCTTCAACGCATCCCCAAAGGCCGTCAGCAGCGCGTCGGCAATGGGGTGGCAGGCTTCGTCCCGGCCCAGCTTGGGCGCGTCGGTACGCAGCAGCCGTTTCAGGGCCGGATCGTTGGAGAAATTCGTTTGCAGCCCGGCCAGCAGCCGCTCCTTGCTGAGGGTTTTTTCCTGAAACACCAGTTGCCGCACCACTGCCAGCTGGTCCACGGCGTTGGCAAAGCCGGTGCCGTGGACCCCGTAGTTGTTGTATTTGGCCCCCTGGCTGATGTCCCGGGTGAAGTCGCTCATGAGCACGCTTTGATAGGGGGCGGGCTCCACCCACAGGTTTTCCACAGAGGCGGCGATTTGGGCGGCCCGGCGGCTCAGCTCCCCTTGCACCTGGGCGAAGAAGGTCTCATAGTCAGGGCTGTCCGCCAGGTGCTCCCGCACAGAGTCGCTGACCACCGTAGCCAAGGGCATGGCGCCGATGTTGGGAATGTCCATGCCCAGGCCCGGGATGATGAACTCCCAGCAGGCGGCCACGGTGTAATCCCGGGCGTCCTCCGGGGCATAGCCCCAGGCCGTCAGCGCGGGGATCACCACATCGTCGTTGGCGTATTGGGGGAAGCCCAGCCCCTGCTTGGTCAGCTGGGTGCCTAGCAAGTAGAGCTCTAAAGGAGTGTTTTTGTTGACCCGGAGGTTGATTTTCGGGTCGATGCAGCGGTTGGCCAGGCTGGCCTGGAGGCAAAGGGTGGTCAGCGGGTTGGCCGCGTCCGCCCCCTGGCGGTCGCAGCCCCCCAGCATCAGGCTTTGGCCGTTGTCCCCCTGCTGCATGCCGGTGTACAGGTCGCTGTCCCGGGTGAAGGAGAGGAACAGCTCCCGGGTCAGAGCGAAGGCTTCCTCCTGGGTCAGCGTCCCCGCAGCCAGGTCCGCCTCCAGAAAGGGCCACATGTACTGGTCAAAGCGGCCCACGGTGTTGTGGTATACATTGCTGGCCCACAGGCAGAAATGGAGGATGCGGAAGGCCCGCAGGGCCTCCCGGTAGCCTTGGGCTCCATGGCGCAGGGCCCGGGACAGAGCTTCGTCGTCGTAGCGGTCCCCATAGGCCAGCGCCGCGTCGATGGTCATGTCCCGGGCGGCGTTCCCGGTTTTGCGGCGCAAAAGGCCCCCGGTCAGCACCCCGGCCCAGTCGCTGGAGAGGTTGCACACCCGGCCCTGCTCGTGGAGGAAGTGCCCGGCGGTGAGGCGTTCCCGTTCCCCTAGGGCGTACAGGTCCGGAAAGGACTTCAAGGTACGCCAGGCGGGGATACTTTCCCCGGGGCGCTGGAGGATGGTTTCCTCCTCTAAAAAGAGCTTCAGGCGCAAAGCGGTCCGGTCCTCCAAGGACAGGGCTGGGTTTTGAATTTGGGCGCTGAGGGCCTCCCAGCGCCGGGGGGACAGCTCCCGGCGGGCTTCCCGGTGCGCCCCCGCTTCCAGGTAGGCCCGTTCCTCTTCCAAATAAGTCATAGCACCTGTACCTCCATTCCAAGGTCTGTGAAAGGCTGGGTATGGATTTCCGGAGCTTGGTCCACGGGAAAATCAGGCTGATAGGACAGGCCCACGCTGGCGTATTTGGCCCCCGCAGCCCTGTGGTAAGGCAGCAGCTCCACCTTCTCCAGGGCCTTGGCGTCCCGGAGCAGCAGGGCCGTGGCGGTCAGGTTTTCCAGGCTGTCGTTCACGGTGGGAATCAGCGGCACCCGGATGCGGAAGGGCTTGCCGCTTTCCTTCAGCCAGCGCAGATTGTCCAGAATGGGCCCGTTGTCCACCCCGGTATAGCGGCGGTGCCGAAGGGGGTCTGCCAGCTTGATGTCCAGAAAAATCAGGTCCATGGCCTGGGCCACCCGGCGGAAATCCTCCTCCTTGGCAAAGCCGCTGGTTTCCATGCAGGCGTGAAGGGAGGCCATCTCCCGGCGCAGCTCCAGCAGAAAATCCGGCTGGAGCAGCGGCTCGCCTCCGGAAAAGGTGACGCCGCCGCCTTGCCGCAGCAGCTCCCCGTTGGCCAGCACCCGCTGGGCCACGGCCCGGGCCTCCACGGGCTTCCCCGCCACATGGACGCAACCCTGGGGGCAGGCGGCCTCGCACTGGCCGCAGCCCTGGCAGCGCTCCGGGGAGGGGCAGGCGGCGTCGCAAGCGCCGCAGTGGAGGCAAAGGCTGCGGGAGGTGACCCGCTGGGGCCCCGGGCAAAGTCCCTCGGGGTTGTGGCACCAGGAGCAGCGCAGGGGGCATCCCTTCAGGAACACCACGCTGCGGATGCCGGGCCCGTCGTATACGGCAAATTCTTCGATATCAAAAAGGGAACCGCGCATAGCGTGCCCCTCCTTTGGCGGTCCGGATGGGAACGCTGGCAAATCGCATGATCATGTCCCCCTTATAAGCGAGAATATGCCAAATCAGCAGAGATGTCAAGATTGGGCGTGTAGATCGGCAAATAAATTTACAAGGTACCTTGACAATTTAAAAGCGCCATGGTATCCTTTTCGCAAGGTACCTAACTGATTAAAGGAGGCCAGGATATGGCAGGAGGAATGGATATGGAAGAAAAACTGTTTCAATATTTACGGTGCGTTGCCTATCAGATGCGGCATCATGCCGACGCCAAGGGAGGGCAGGGATGGATTCTTGCTATTTTGCTTCACCGGGAGCGCATTCCCCAGCGGGAGATGCAGAATCTGCTGGGCATCCAAGCCGGGTCCCTAAGCGAGATTCTGTCCAAGCTGGAGGGGCGCGGGCTGATTTCCCGCTCCCCCAACGAGGAGGACCGGCGGAGCATGGACATCGTTTTGACGGAAAAAGGCAGCAGGATCGCCCAGGAAACGGAGGTATTCAGGCGGCTAATGCGGGAGTCGCTATTTCAAGCCCTGTCAGAGGAGGAGAAGCTGACCCTCGCCACTTTGCTGGAAAAGCTGCTTGTGGACTGGAACAACGGCTTCGAAAAAGCCCGGGGTGGGTATGGCTACGGGCGCGGGGGCCATGGCTGTCATATGGGCCGCAAAAACCATGGAAACCAAGGAGGTCATGGTGACCATGGCCATCATGAACTCCATGGCGGACACGGTCACCACTCTCCCCATGACGAAGAGGACCGGCCATGAACGGCCCTCGCGGCGGCTTTGGCAAGGCGGGCTCCAAATTCCTCTCCGAGGAGGAGAAGCGTAACGCGCCCAAGCTCACCTGGCCCCTGATCCGGCGGGTGGGAGGCTACCTGGCCCCCTACCGGTGGCAGATGGCCTTGGTTCTTGTGACCATTGTGGCCTCCTCGCTGCTGAGCGTGCTGCCCTCCATCCTCACGGGAAAAATCATCGACCAGGGCCTGATCGGGCGGGATTTCGGCCTGCTGATCCAGCTCATCGCCCTTTCCTTTGGGGTCACGCTGCTGGCCAACGGCATCGGCGTGCTGGAGAGCTACATCAACACCTGGGTGGCCCAGCACATCACCTACGATATGCGCAACACTATGTTCCAAAAGCTGCTGACCCTGTCCCACCGGTTTTACACCAGCAGCAACCAGGGGGACGTGATCACCCGGATGACCAGCGATATCTCCGGGGTGCAGTCGGTGATCTCCGGCACTTTGGCCAGCATTTTGTCCAACGCCATCACTTTGGTGGTAGCCCTGGCGGCCATGTTCCAAAAGAACTGGGCCCTGGCCTTGCTTGGCCTGGTGATCGTGCCGCTGTTCGCCATCCCAACCCAGCGGGTGGGCAAGACCCGCTGGTCTCTCACCATGGAATCCCAAAAATCCAACGACCAGATCAACGGCATTCTCAACGAAAGCCTCAGCGTCAGCGGCCAGCAGCTGGTAAAGCTGTTCACCAACGAGGAACGGGAGTATGAGCAATACCGCCAAGCCAACGAGACCATGACCAAGCTCAACGTGCGGGAAAGCATGGCTGGGCGCTGGTTCCGCATGACCATCAACACCGTTACCACCATCGGGCCCATGCTGATCTATCTGGCGGGCGGGTACCTGCTGATCCGCCGGGGCGCGGCCCTGAGCGTGGGGGACATCACGGTGATGGTGGCGTTGCTGAGCCAGATGTACCGGCCCGTGAACTCCTTGCTGACCATTCAGGTGGACGTGGTGCGCTCCATGGCGCTGTTTACGCGCATCTTCGCCTATTTCGACATGGAGCCGGAAATTCAGAACGCCCCGGACGCCCTCCTGCCGGAGGCCATCCACGGCACGGTGGAATTCAAGAACGTAGACTTCGCCTATGAGCCGGAGCGACTGATTTTGAAAAACATCAACTTCCGGCTGGAACAGGGCCGCAGCATTGCGGTGGTGGGCCCCTCCGGGGCGGGCAAAAGCTCCCTCATCGGCCTGATTCCAAGGCTCTACGACGTAACCGGGGGCCAGGTGCTCCTGGATGGGGTGGATGTGCGGCAAATTGACCTGCGTGCCCTGCGCCAAAGCGTGGGCATGGTAACCCAGGATACCTACCTGTTCAACGGCACCATCCGGGACAACCTGCTCTACGCCAAGCCCGAGGCCACCCAGCGGGAGATGGAGGAGGCTTGCCAGAAGGCCAACATCCATGCCTTCATCGCCGCCCAACCCCTGGGCTACGATACGGTGGTAGGGAACCGGGGTCTCAAGCTCTCCGGGGGCGAGAAGCAGCGGCTGTCCATCGCCCGGGTCATCCTGAAAAATCCTCCCCTCATCATTTTCGACGAGGCCACCTCCTCCTTGGATTCCATTTCCGAGGAGCTGATCCAGGAGGCTATCCAGCCCCTGATCCACAGCAAAACCAGCATCGTCATCGCCCACCGGCTTTCCACCGTCATGGCGGCGGATGAGATTCTGGTGCTCCAAAAGGGGGAGATTGTGCAGCGGGGCACCCATGGGGAGCTGCTGGCGCAAAACGGCGTGTATACGGAGCTGTACGAAACCCAGTTCCGCCGGGCCCTGGAGGAGATGCAAAAGGAGTAGCATTGGCATTCGGCGCTGGAGGGGGGCATATCCGCCCCCCTTTTTTCATATCCATGGGAAAGGGGGACAGGCCCCTTGGAGACAGGCTCTCTGGGGGCAGGGCCAAGGCCTGGGGAAAAGAAGCGTCCCAAAAAGAGGAAGAATCCCCCCATGGATCGCAACAGCCCTCCCCTTTACACCCGGGGAAGCTTTGGTCTACAGCATGGTAGTATAGGATCTCTGCCGGGGGCAAGAGGAGTG
>JARKQO010000417.1 GCA_029974855.1 Eubacteriales bacterium | reverse complement strand
TGGTGGCGGTGGTGCTGACGGTGCTGACGGCGGCGGCGTTTTCCACGGCGGAATCCACCCAGCAAACCAAACGCCTCACCACCGATCCCTCCGCGTTTCCCTTCGCTGCCGAGGACATCTATCCGGCTCCCGAAAGCGCCTTTGGCGAGGCCGTGGCCCTGTCCCCCCTTCGCAGCGCCGCCGAGGCCGAAGCCCAGGCCAAGCGCTATCTGCTGGCCCTGTATCCCCAGGACCGGGAAGCCATTGAGACCCTGTATCGCTACCGTGTGCGGAGCTTTAGCGAAAGCACCTGGGAAATCCTCGCCTGGCCCCCTGAGGGCGGCGATACCCCCCGGTATTCCCTGGAGCTGAAAACCGGGGGCGGCCTGACCTTTGTGCACAAAACGGACGTATTTTCCAACGGGGATGAGCATACCAACACCCCCTCGGTCTTGCCCGGCAACCTCCGTAGAGTGATGCTGGAATATGGGCAGCAGCTCAGCGCCGCCGTACTGCAAAACGCCGTGTTTGGTCCACCCGCGATTCAAACGGACATGGAAACCGCCCAAGGGCGCTACCTGGTCTGGAACATGCAAAACGCGGGCCCCAACTCCCCATCCATCAGCCTGACCGTGCAGATTGCCCCGGACTTTCAGTTCGTGGGCCTGTACAATATCATGGACCGCCGCGCTGCCGAGCCGGATGAGAAGAACCCGCCCATTGAGCCCGAGCCTCAGACCCTCACCTATTCCCAGGACCCTTCCATCCTCTTTGAGGGGACCTTCTGGGGCCAGACGGAGAGCCAGTACGCCCTTTCCCCGGAGGCGGCCCTCACCGTGCAGCAGGCCTTTGACATCGCCGTGAAGGCCATGCTGGAGAGAAGCGGCCTTTCCCGGGAGGCGTTTGTGGAACTGCCGCTGCAATACGGCTACTACGACAAATCCAATTTTGGCGGGGAGTATAGCGTGTGGCGGTTCGTCTGGCACGTAAACCCGGACGATCCCATGGACCGGTACTGGGTGGAGTTTTCGGATATGCCCGCGCCGCCCACTGTCAACCTCTCCATGCCGGGAGAGGGGTTGGGCTGAGGAAAGGGTCCTTGCCTTTCCCGCAGATACATCCTTCCCCTTCCTGAATCCATACGCTTGCATACCGTACCGCATCACCCCAAAAAAGCCAAGCATCCGCAGGCAGGCCGCGCCAACATACGGATTGTGCTTGGCTTTTCCCTATGCTATACTACATCAAATGGAATTCGTCCCCATGGAAGCTTCTCTCAAAGGCCGTACAGGCTTTGCGGTTTCATGATCCTGTCCGTACAGCCAATGCCGCTGGGCGGGCAGCGTAAGGAGGAATCACGCGTGTTGATGAACTGGAAACGGAAAATCCTTGCCATCTGCCTGGCGGTAGCAGTGCCCCTGTCCGCCTATGGCAGCGCCGCCGCCCAGGCGGCCCCGGACTCCCCCACCGGCGTGAACATGGTGCAAAACGGCGACTTCTCCGATGATAAAACCAATTGGTTTTTGTACATGGAATCCGGCGGCGCGGTGAACGACTTTTCGGTCCAGGAGGGGGAAGTCCTCATCGACATCCAGAATATGGGCGTGGTGGAGCACGCCGTCCAGCTGTATTACGACGGCTTTAAGCTGGAGACGGGGGGCGTCTACCGCTTTTCCTTTGACGCCCGCTCCAACATCGACCGCGAAATCAGCGCGCGGCTTCAGCTCAACGGGGGGGATTATCACGCCTATATTGAGCAATACGTAGCGCTGACCCCCCAGACGCGGCACTTTGGTTTCGAGTTTCTGATGTGGGACAACCCGGACCCGGCCCCCCGCGTCGCTTTCAACCTGGGCGCGCCCCTGGACGGCACGGTGTATCCGCCCAACCAGGTGATCCTGGATAATGTGGAGGTCTCCTTGG
>JARKQO010000388.1 GCA_029974855.1 Eubacteriales bacterium | reverse complement strand
ACCGGATGTTTGGCGGCAAGGGGGAGATGGGCCGCATGCGCAAGGAGCTAAAGAAAAAGGATCAATAAGGGAAGGGAGCCCCTCCCGGCGTCGCCGGAAGGGGCTCCCTTCCCTCACACAGGCCCAATTCCTTACTTCTTCTTCCCCAAAAGGGTGCCCATCAGCCCCCGGGTCAGCTCGTTGGTGAGGGTGCGGGTCACCTGGCTGATGGCGGTGTTCTTCACCCGGCCCAAGATGCTGTCGTTGGCCCGGGCCCGTTCCGCCCGCTCGTCCCGCAAAGCGTCGGCCTTCTGGCGGCGCTCCTCGGCAACGCGCTCCTTCTCGGCCTTCTCCGCTTCCTTTTGAGCCTTCAGGGCGGCGGCATCGGCTTCCTTCTGGGCCTTGGCGGCGGCCTTCTGCTCCTCCTCGCTCATCACGGGGACATATTGGCCCGTGGCGGGGTCCAGCTGGAGGTTCATCTGCTTTTGCACATACTGGCCTGTGGCGGGGTCCAGCACCAGCACGTTTTGCTGCATCACCGAGGGGGCGGCCGGCGCAACGGGAGCCGCCGGCGCGGCGGGGGCGGCCATGCCTGGCGCCGGGGCCATGCCCATGGCGGTAAGGGGCTTTTGGATATACTGGCCCGTGGCGGGATCCATCACCATGAAGGAGGCGGAAGGGGCCACAGGGGCCGCCGGCGCGGCCACGGGGGCGGGGGTAAACCCGGCAAAGGGAGCCGCCGGGGCCACAGGAGTCGCCATGGGCTTGCCGCCGGCTACCACACCCGCCAGGAATTCGTAGGCGCTTTCCCGGTCCACCATGTCCTCGTACAGCCCGTAGCAGGGGCTGGTTTCTATCATGGCCTTGCGCAGATCGGCGTCAATGGGCCCCATGAAGCTCTGGGGAGGCAGAATGAGGGCCCGGGTCACCACGCTGGGCGCGCCCTTTTCGTCCAGGAAGGAAATCAAAGCTTCGCCGGTTTGCAGCTGGGTGATGGCCTCCTCGGTGTCAAAGGCGGGGTTGGCCCGGAAGGTCTGGGCGGCCACCTTCACGGCCTTCTGGTCCAGGGGGGTGAAGGCCCGCAGCGCGTGCTGCACCCGGTTGCCCAGCTGGCCCAGCACGGTCATGGGAACGTCGGTGGGGTTTTGGGTGATGAAGTACACGCCCACGCCCTTGCTGCGGATCAGGCGGATCACCTGCTCGATCTTGTCCATCAGCTGCCTGCCGCAGTTGTTGAACAGCAGGTGGGCCTCGTCAAAGAAGAACACCATCCGGGGCTTGGCAATGTCCCCTACCTCCGGCAAAGTTTCATACAGCTCGCTGAGCATCCACAGCAGGAAGGTGGAATACATCAGGGGGCTCAGGAACAGCTTGTCGCAGGCCAGAATATTGATGTAGCCCCGGCCGCTTTCGTCCAGCTTCATCCAGTCCTGAATGTTCAGGGCGGGCTCCCCGAAGAACACGTCCCCGCCCTGGTCCTCCAGCACCGCCAGGGCCCGCTGAATGGCCCCCACGCTGGTGATGCCGATGTTGCCGTACTTGAGGGTATAGCGGCTGGCATTTTCCCCCACATAGGCCAGCATGGCCTTGATGTCCTTGATGTCCAGCAGCAGCATGCCCTCGTCGTCCGCCACCCGGAACAGGACACTCAGCACGCCGGCCTGGACCTCGTTCAAATTCAGCATGCGGCTTAGCAGCAGCGGCCCCATCTCGCTGATGGTGGTGCGGATGGGGTGCCCCTGCTGGCCGTACACATCCCAAAACATGGTGGGATAAGTCTGAAATTGGAAGCCGTTGACCCCCACGGCCATCAGGCGGCTGTTGAGGGCGTCGGTGTTCTGCCCGGGCTTTACCATGCCGCTGAGATCCCCCTTGATGTCCCCCAGGAACACGGGAACCCCCATGTCGGAGAAGCCCTCGGCCATCACCTTCAAAGAAACGGTTTTGCCGGTGCCCGTGGCCCCCGCGATCAGGCCGTGGCGGTTGGCCATTTGAGGCAACAAACAAACCGGCTTATTTTCGCCGGTGCCAACCCAGATGGTATCATTGGTAAACATATGAAAACCTCCTTACAGATATGGAATATTCTACCACCATCATACAACGGTGAAACCGTTTTCGTCAATGGCTTCCGGGCTTTTTCCGGGGAAGGCATGGTTTTGGTTTGCCATGGAGATAGTAAACAAGCAAAGCCTTGGGGGATTGTCAAAAGAATATCACTAGCCGAAGCGCCTGAAAATGCTTTACAAGACTTTTCCAGGGATGATACAATGCTCAGGATATCGATGATAGCAGGGGAGGTCCATGGGACCGCCTGCGAAAACGTCAAGGAGGAACCTAACATGAAGCGGATTGTTCATACCGAAAGCGCCCCCAAGGCCATCGGCCCCTACTCCCAGGCCGTAGCCATCGGGGATTTTCTCTATACCTCCGGCCAGCTGGGCATTGATGTGCAAACCGGCAAGCTGGCGGAGAGGGTTGAGGCCCAGGCCCATTGCGCCATGAAGAACCTGGGCGCGATTCTGGCGGCCCAGGGAATGGGCTATGGCCACATCCTCAAAACCACCATTTTCCTGAAGGATCTGGCGGACTTTGCCGCCGTGAACCAGATCTACGCGGGTTATTTCCAGGGTGATTACCCCGCCCGGAGCTGCGTGCAGGTGGCGGCGCTGCCTTTGGGCGGCCTGGTGGAAATTGAGGCCGTGGCGGCCGCTCAGTAAGCGGCGGCGGGCGGAAAGGAAAAGCCGGATGTACGAGATTTTGGAGAAGGAATACTTGAACCCCACGGTGGCGAAGATGGTGGTGGCCGCACCCTTGGTGGCCCGCAAGGCCGAGCCTGGGCAGTTCATCATCCTGCGGGCCAAGGAGGAGAGCGAGCGCCTTCCCCTGACCATCGCGGATTACGACCGGGAACGGGGCAGCGTTACCATTATCTACCAGATCGTGGGGGGCGGCACCCTGGAGCTGGACAGCCTGAAGCAGGGCGAGTTCATCCAGGATTTTTTGGGCCCTCTGGGCAACCCCAGCGAGACCGAGGGTCTCAGGAAGGTCTGCGTAGTGGGGGGCGGCGTGGGCTGCGCCATCGCCTACCCGGTGGCTAAGAAGCTCCATAGCCTGGGCTGCGTGGTCCATTGCGTGGTGGGCTTCCGCAGCAAGGACCTGGTGATCCTGGAGCAGGAGTTCCGGGCCATCAGCGATGAGATCAGGATCATGACGGACGACGGCAGCTATGGGGAGAAGGGGCTGGTCACCAACGCCCTGGAGGCGCTGATCACCGCCGGAAACCAATACGATGAGGTCATCGCCATCGGGCCGCTGATCATGATGAAGTTTGTGGCCAAGGTAACGGAAAAGTACGGCGTGAAAACCGTGGTGAGCATGAACCCCGTGATGGTGGACGGCACGGGCATGTGCGGCGGCTGCCGCCTCACCGTGGGCGGGGAGACCCGCTTCGCCTGCGTGGACGGCCCGGAGTTCGACGGGCATCTGGTGGATTTTGACGAAGCCCTGGCCAGGAGTTCCTTCTACCGGGAAGGGGAGGCCCACGCCCGGGAGGAAGCTTGCAATTTGTTCAAAAAGGAGCTGGGTTGAGGTGCCCCCAAGAAATATGACCCCCCGCAAAACAGAAATGCCCACCCAGGACCCCATGGTCCGCAACCGGAATTTTTCGGAGGTGGCCCTGGGCTATACCGAGGAAATGGCCCGGGAGGAAGCGGCCCGCTGCCTCGATTGCAAGCACAAGCCCTGCGTAGGCGGCTGCCCGGTGGCCATTGACATTCCCGGCTTTATCGGCCGGGTGGCGGAAGGGGACCCGGAGGGGGCCTACGAAGTCCTCAGCGCCTCCACGGCCTTGCCAGCGGTGTGCGGCCGGGTCTGCCCCCAGGAAAGCCAGTGCGAATTGAGGTGCGTGCGGGGCATCAAGGGCGAAAGCGTGGGCATCGGGCGCTTGGAGCGCTATGTGGCGGACCATCACCGGGAACAGGGCCAGGGCAGCCCGGTTAGGCCCGCCCCCAACGGCCACAAGGCCGCCGTGGTGGGCGCGGGGCCCAGCGGGCTCACCTGCGCCGGGGAGCTGGCCAAGATGGGCTATCAGGTAACGGTATTCGAGGCGCTGCACATGGCCGGAGGGGTGCTGGTGTACGGCATTCCGGAGTTCCGGTTGCCCAAGCGCATCGTGCAAAGCGAGATTGACGCCCTGAAGGCCATGGGGGTGGAGATCGTCACCAACGCGGTGATCGGCAAGACCATCACCGTGGACGAGCTGTTTGACATGGGCTACGAGGCGGTGTTCATCGGCAGCGGAGCCGGGCTGCCCAACTTCATGGGCATCCCCGGGGAGAGCCTGAAGGGCGTGTACAGCGCTAACGAATATTTGACCCGGGTGAACCTGATGAAGGCCTACCGGCCCGACAGCGCCACCCCCATCCAAAAAAGCCGCCGGGTGGCGGTGGTGGGGGGCGGCAACGTGGCCATGGATGCGGCCCGCTCGGCCCTGCGCCTGGGGGCGGAGACGGTGTACATCGTCTACCGCCGGGGCATGGAGGAGCTTCCCGCCCGGCATGAGGAAGTGGAGCATGCCCAGGAGGAGGGCGTGGTTTTCAAAACCCTGTGCAGCCCCGTGGAGGTGCTGGGGGATGAAAAGGGATGGGTGACAGGGGTCCGCTGCGTGGAGATGACCTTGGGAGAGCCCGACGCCAGCGGCCGCCGCCGCCCGGTGGAAAAGAAGGGCAGCGAGTTCACCCTGGAGGTGGACACGCTGATCATGGCCATCGGCACCAGCCCCAATCCCCTTTTGCGCAAAACCACCCCCGGTTTGGAGGCGGACCGGCGCGGCTGCCTGGTTACCAACGGGGAGGAGGGGCACACCAGCCGGGAGGGCGTGTTCGCCGGGGGCGACGCCGTTACCGGGGCCGCCACGGTGATTCTGGCCATGGGCGCTGGGAAAAACGCCGCCAAGGCCATGGACCGGTATATCCGGGAGAAGAACAAGGAAGAGCGCAAGGAAGAGAATCAGGATCAATAGGGTCTGGAGCCCCGGAGAAGCTTCCGCCCTGCGGCAAAAGGCTTTGTATCGGTAGAAAACACCCCCGGAAGCTTCCGCTTAGGGAGCTTCCGGGGGTGTCGGACTTGCCCCGGAAGGGCTTCAGCCGAAAAGAATGCGCATGATATCTGTTCGGGTGTCCAAAATCCGGAGGATGGAAATAGCCTCGTCTACTTCATACAGCACGATGTATTTTCCGCTGACCAGATAGCGGCCCGGAACCTGCCGCCCCAGTTTCTGCGCCAGCTCTGGGCCCAAAGAAGGATGGGCCTTCAGCCGGGCGCAATCCGCCGCGATTCCGGCGATGATGCGAAGCGCCGCCTCCGGGTTTTGGAGCATATCCCGGATATAGCCCTCAATTTCCTCCAAGTCACATATGGCTGCGGGCGTATAGCGAAGCTTCATTTGTTCGCTCCAAAGCGCGCCAGCATTTCTTCTTCCCCAACCCAGCCGCTTTCGGATTTCACGGAATCCCGGCCTGCCTGAATCTCATGCATCAGCTGGGCGACGGCTTGGTCCCGGAGCGCGTCGCGGCTGTTTTGGGTCACCACAAAGGGCAAGCCCCCTACGTTCATGGATTGCTGTAAAAAGATATTGATAGCGTCGGTGAGGGTCATGCCGCAATTGGCGAAAATTTTTTCCGCCTGGCTTTTCACCTCCGGGCTGATACGCATTTGGAATGTGGCGGTTTTGGAAGAGTTCATGACGCTTGGGTTTTCCATATTCCTCATCCTCCTTGCCCCTAGTATAGCAATAGGGCAGGGGAATGTCAATACAATGTCATTACACCACGGTGACAACTTGGCTAGCCATATGAGAAAACCAAGGGCTATTCACCCTCGGCCACGATGGTTTCCAATACCGCAATCAGGTCGTTCACCGTATTCAGCCGTACATTCCGCTCCAGAATGTGGTTCTTCAGCTCAATGGGCAAGGATTCAAACTTCTCCCGTAACGCCGGATTCACATAGGACATGCCATCACCCCTGAATGATAGGGTTTCCCTGCGGCAAAAAAATATGACCTATGGGTCTGGAAATAAAGTGCCGCCGGAAAATGTTCGGCGGCGCTTCAGACGATCTTCCATTCGGGGCGATATGTATGGATCAGGGTTTTTTCTGTTTTGACAATTTCGGCATCATCGTTGTGCGACAGGGAAGTGCCTCCGTCATATCCTTGACCGCTGGCGCCCCTCAGCCCTGAGGAAAACCGCGTTGCCGTATTTTAGAGCATCTTCTCATAAAGGAAAAACAGCCCTTTGCGAAAACGGACCATACCGGCTTTCGAGTATCCAAGCCTTTCATACAGCCGTAGCGCAGCCGGATTTTTGGAAAAGGCGTCCAAACGGATAGAAGCCGCTCCGCCGCTTCTTGCGATGGCTTCAGCGGCGGTCATGGCCCGTGTGCCAATCCCTTGACGCTGGAAATCCGGGTCAACGCACAACCGGTGCACCACCGCAAAGGAGGAGGCGTCCCCCTTCCAGTTCCCGGAAGCATATTCGGGGTCACAATTCCGGTTCAAGACAAAAGCGGCGGCAAGCTCACCGCCAACGGCAAGCAGATACATGGCAGCGTCTTGCACATCATTCGCAAGGGTCGCTTCATCCGGATAAAGCTCATCCCACTGGTGAATGCCCCGATCATCCATATGGCGAATCGCTTTTTGGACCAGGGCGATCACTTCCGGCAAATCCTTTATGGTTGCTTTTCGCACACCATCCAAAGGAGGCTCTTCACGTTTGGGCTTT
Source organism: Eubacteriales bacterium (assembly GCA_029974855.1). The sequence continues at coordinate 7,889 of JARKQO010000388.1, read as the reverse complement.
ACAATGTGGCTTCCGCAGTCAAACAAAAGAGTCCCTCCCATGATTCCGTTCGCCCTACCTCTCCAGCACCCGGCTCAAAAACTCCCGGGTCCGGGGCTGCTTTGGGTTCGTGAAAATTTCCGCCGGCGGCGCGTCCTCCTGGATCAGGCCGTCGTCCATGAAGATCACCCGGTTGCTGACGTCCTTGGCAAAGGCCATCTCGTGGGTCACCACCAGCATGGTGAGGCCGGACTGGGCCAGATCCCGCATCACGGTGAGCACCTCGCCCACCAGTTCAGGGTCCAGGGCGCTGGTGGGCTCGTCAAAGAGCAGAACCTCCGGGTCCATGGCCAGGGCCCGGGCAATGGCAACCCGCTGCTTCTGCCCGCCGGAAAGCTGGGCTGGGCGGGCGTTCCGGTAGGGGGCCATGCCCACCTTGTCCAGGTAGAACAGGGCCTTTTCCTCCGCTTCCCTTTTGCCCCGTTTCAGCACCCGCTGCTGGCCCGCCATGCAGTTGCCCAGCACCGTCATGTTGGCAAACAGGTTGAAGGACTGGAACACCATGCCCACCTTGGCGTGGTACTGGGCCCGGTTCCACTGGGTATCCGCGTTTTGGCCCCGGAAGAGCACCGTTCCCGCCGTGGGCTCCTCCAAAAAGTTGATGCAGCGCAGCAGCGTGCTTTTCCCGGAGCCGGAAGCCCCGATGATGCACACAACGTCCCCTTCCTGTACCCAAAAGGAGATGTCCTTGAGCACCAGGTTGTCCCCGAAGCTCTTTTGCAGATGCTCCACCGCCAGGATGGGGCCCCCTGTCTTATTGTCCATGGGTGTGCCCCCCTCCGATGCGGATCATGCTCTTGCTGTGGCTCTGGGAGCCCATGATAGTATAGCTGCTTTTGCCGTCCATTTTCCGCTCCACCAGGCGCAGCAGCCGGGTGATGGTGAAGGTCAGGATCAGATAGATGCAGGCGGTGATGAAGAAAACCTCAAAATACCGCAGATAGGTGCCAGCCGCGGACTTGCTCATGAAGAACAGCTCCCCGAAGGCGATCACGTTCAGCACGCTGGAATCCTTGATGTTCACCACGAACTCGTTGCCGATGGAGGGCATGATGTTGCGCACGGCCTGGGGCAGCAGCACGTACACCATGCTCTGCCAGTGGGTCATGCCGATGGCGTGGGCCGCCTCGCTCTGGCCCTTGTCCACGCTCAAAATGCCGCCCCGGACGATCTCCGCCATGTAGGCCCCGGTGTTGATGGACACGATGAAAATGGCCGCGAACACCACCGGCATGGGAATGCCCAGGTATTGGGCGGAGCCGTAGTAGATGACCATGGCCTGCACGATCATGGGGGTGCCCCGGAACACTTCGATATACACCCCCATCAGGAAGGAAAGGGCTTTCACGGGAATCTTTTTCAGCAGGGAATCCTTGGGCAGCACCGGAATGGTGCGCAAAATCGCCACCAGCAGCCCCAGCAAAAAGCCGATCAAGGTGCCGCTGAGGGATACCAGCAGCGTGTGGCCGGTTCCTTGCAGAAACAGCATCCCATACTTGTTCAGGATGAGGCCCACCCACCCAAAAAAATCTGTGGGCATCAGGGTTCCTCCTTTGAAAATCCGCTTAAAACGGGAGTAGGGGAATAGCCATGGTTTTCATGGCTATTCCCCGAAAGGGCAAATCAGGGGAGTCGGTTCATTATTCCTGGCTCAGAGGCTGGCGGTCCGTGGCGTCCAGCATCATTTGCACCCGGGTCTCCTGGTCGATGCCCGCCAGAATCTCGTTGATCTGGGCGGTGAGGGGGCTGCCCTTTTGCAAGCCCACGGCGATGGACACGTCCTCCTCAGAGGCCTCAAAGCCCTGGCCCTCGTCAAAGAGCACATAGGTCAGATCCGGGTTGGCGGCGGTGTCCGCCTCCGCGCCGGGCCGCTCGGCCACATAGCCGTCGATGACCCCGCTCTGCAGCGCCACGATCATGGCGGGGAAGGTGTCCATGGCGTTGAGCCGGTTCACCCCGGGAATCTGGTCGATGACGGTGTAGTGGAAGGTGTTCAGCTGCCCGGTGATCTTGGCGCCGGAGAGCTCCGCCAGGGTCTTGGCGGCGGCGAAGGGGCCGTCCTTACGCACCACCACCACCAGATCGCTGGTGTAGTAGGCGTCGGAGAAATCCAAGGTGGCCTTGCGCTCCTGGGTGGGGCTCATGCCGGCGATGATGGCGTCGAACACGCCGCTGGTGACGCCCAAGGGCAGACCGTCCCATTCGGTTTTCACGATCACCAGCTCCTTGCCCAGGCCCTGGGCGATTTGCCGGGCAATCTGCACGTCGTAGCCGTCGGCGTAGCCCTGGCCGCCCTCAATGGAGACGGTGAACTCCCCGGGCTCGGATTGGGTCCAGTTAAAAGGGGCGTAGTTGCATTCCATTCCCACCCGGAACGTGCCCTCCGCCAGGGCGAAAGACGCGGAAAGGATCATCAGGACAGCCAAGGACAGGGCCAGCAGCTTCTTCATGGAACATCCTCCTTTGCGGTGCTTGCGAAAACAAAAAGTGATAGCGCGGACGCTATCACTGCTTCTATCTTCCTTGTCGGAATCGATAAAAACTGTCGAATAGCGCCCCACGGCATCCGCCGTGACAGTCAGCGGGATCTTTTCCCACTACCCAACAAAGAGCCTTCAACAAGTGCCCTTCATTTCGGCGGCCATCCCTTTCCCTCATGCTCCACGCCTGTTGAAAGCTCCCATGAGGTACTGATGAGGGCCGCGCCTCTATTCTACCGGACATACCCGGGCATGCCCGATTTCCCCTTCATTGTACAGGCTTTGCGGCCTATGTCAAGGGGTGGGTCTAAAAAAACGGGAAAAAGACAGTGGCCCGGCCAGGGGCGCTCAATCCCCGAAGCGGTCCAGGAGGCGCAGCAAAGGCCCCTGGTCCTGGGGGGCGTTCACCCGGGGCAGGCCGTTGGGGTTGTAGCTTACCCGGGCGTTCAAATACAGGATCACCGGCAGGTTCATCCTTTTTTTGGAAAGGTCGTACCATTCCTCCAGCTTCAGGTCCTTGGAAACGCTGTTATGGGATACGTCCTCAATCTCCGCCAGGCTGTGGTACACCCCAAGGCGCACGCTGGAAAAAACGATATCATGGTCTTGGGGGAGCGGGGAGGGCACGGCCCCCTGCCCGGACTGGGCGGGGAAGAGCTGGTCATAGTCCAGGATCTCAAACAGAATCTGGCCCGCCTCGTTGCGGCGGATCACCAGCTGGCCTATGAGATACATGTTGCTGCCGATGATGTCCAAAGCGGTTCCATCCGCCGCATTCTTCAGCTGGATGGGGCGGAAGGTAAACCACTGGTCCGTCAGGGAGGGGGCCACGTCCCGGAAGCGAAGGCCCCGCAGGCAGGCCGTGTTGTTGTCCAGGTTCAGCAGCAGCCGGTAAAAGGAGACGGATTTCACGGTGCCGTCCCCGCAGGTCAGCTCCACCCGGTAACGGGCGATTTCGCCGCCCTGGTAGTTCAGGAAGATCTCCGCGGACTGGTAGCGGTCTTTCACATTGCGGGTGGCGCGCTTGTACACCACCCGCTCCTTGGTGGAGGCCCCCTCCCCCTGGAGGTACACCCGCAGCGTAACGCTTTGGGTCCCGGGGATGGAGGCCGTCACCTGAAGCCAGCGGGCCTGGTAATAAGCGCTTTGGGCGAAGGATTCCCCCTGGGCCATGGCCTGGTCCAAATCCAGGGAGATCAGGGGTTCGCCGCCCCGGGATCTGGCCGAGGCGCCCAGGGGAAGCAGCAAAGCCAAGGTCACCAGAAGGGTCAGAATGCGGAAGAAGGCGCTTCGTTTCATGGGGAGGCTCCTTTCACCTGGGCCGCCATGGGGCCCCAGGGGTCCGCGAGGCGCTGGGGCGGGCTCAGGCCGGGGCTTTGGGGGGCAGCATGGTCAGCGCGATGCGCATGCGCTTCACGTCCACCTCCACCACCCATACCTTCACCACGTCGCCCACCTTCACCACCTCGCTGGGGTGCTTGATGAAGCGGTTCACCATCCGGCTGATGTGCACCAGGCCGTCCTGGTGCACGCCGATGTCCACAAAGGCTCCGAAGTCGATGACGTTGCGCACCGTGCCCATCAGCTCCATGCCCGGCTGGATGTCCTTGATGTCCAGCACGTCCGTACGCAAAATGGGCTTGGGCAGGTCGTCCCGGGGGTCCCGGCCGGGCTTTTGCAGCTCCCGGAGGATGTCCTTCAGGGTGGGCTCGCCCACCCCCAGCTGGGCCGCCAAGGCGGGAACGCCCTTCTCCTGGGCCCGCTGGGCCAAATCCTCCAGCTTGCCCGCGCGCACGTCCTCCAGCTTGTATCCCAAGGATTCCAGCAGGACCTTGGCCGCGTCGTAGCTCTCCGGGTGCACGGCGGTGGCGTCCAGCACGTTCTTGCTGTCCCGCACCCGCAAAAAGCCCGCGCACTGCTCAAAAGCCTTGGGCCCCAGCTTGGGCACCTTTTTCAGCTGGGCCCGGGTGGCAAGGCCGTTTTCGTCCCGGAAGGCCACGATGTTTTTGGCCAAAGCCGGGCCGATGCCCGCCACGTGGGACAGCAAAGCCGCCGAGGCGGTGCTGATCTCCACCCCCACGCTGTTGACGCAGCCCTCCACCACACCCCCCAAAGCTTCCTCCAGCTGGCTTTCCTTCAGGTCATGCTGGTATTGGCCCACCCCGATGGCCTTGGGGTCGATCTTCACCAGCTCCGCCAAGGGGTCTTGCATGCGCCGGGCGATGCTCACCGCGCTGCGCAGGGACACGTCGAACTGTGGGAATTCCTCGGCGGCCAGCTTGCTGGCGGAGTACACGCTGGCCCCGGCCTCGCTGACGATCATGTAGGCGGTGCCCTGGGGCAATTCCGGCAGCAGCGCGGCGATGAACTGCTCCGCTTCCCGGGAGGCGGTGCCGTTGCCGATGGCGATGGCGGTGACCCCGTGCTTGCGGCACATGCGCAGAACGTCCTGCTTGGCCCGGGCCTTGGCAGCCTCCATGCCCGGGAGCGTAAAGTGGCCCACCCCGGTGTCCAGCACCTTGCCGTTTTCGTCCACCACCGCCAGCTTGCACCCGGTGCGGAAGCCCGGGTCCACCCCCAAGGTGACCCGGCCCTTGACGGGGGGCGCCATCAAAAGCTGGTGCAGGTTTTTGCCGAACACGTGGATGGCGGCGGCGCTGGCCTTTTCGGTGAGCTCGGCCCGGACCTCCCGCTCGATGCTGGGCTGAATCAGCCGCTCCCAGGCGTCCCGGGCGCTGAGCCGCACCTGCTCCGTGGTGACGCTGCCCTCCCGCACAAAGGCCTTTTCCAGCACCTGCACGCAGGCCGCGTCCTGCACCTTCACGGACACCTTCAAAAATTCCTCCCGCTCGCCCCGGTTGATGGCCAGCACCCGGTGCCCGGGAATGGAGCGCACCTCCTGGGAGAAGTCATAGTACATGCTGTAGACGCTGTCCTCGTCCTTGGTTTTTTTGCTCTCGATGACGCCGGTGCCCAAGGCCAGTGCCCGGAGGGCCTTGCGGGCGTCCGCATCGTCGCTGATCTGCTCCGCCAGAATATCCCGGGCCCCTTGCAAGGCCTCTTCCACATTCTGAACGCCCTTTTCCTCATCCACAAAGGGAGCCGCCAGTTCCTGGGGGGAGCCCTTTACCAGGTTTTGCATCAGCAGCTGCAAGGCCAGAGGCTCCAGGCCCTTTTCCTTGGCGATGGTGGCCCGGGTGCGGCGCTTGGGCTTAAAGGGGCGGTAGATGTCCTCCAGCTCCGCCAAGGTGCCGGCGGCAGCCAGCTTTTCGGCCAGCTCCTCCGTCAGGGTGCCCTGCTCCGCCAAGGTGTTTTGAATCTCCGCCCGGCGCTTGTCCAGGCCCCGCAGGTATAAAAGCCGCTCGTAGATCTCCCGCAGCACCTGGTCGTCCAGGGAATCGGTCTGCTCCTTGCGGTAGCGGGCAATGAAGGGGATGGTGTTGCCGTCGTCGATCAAGGCGATCACGTTCTGGCATTGGGTGGGTTTCAGGTGGAATTCCTGGCACAAAAGCTCCGGTATGTTCAAGGCCGACATCCTTTCGGGAAAAAATGGGACGGCTGTGTCCTGCTTCCAGTATACCACGGCCGGTTTTTTTTCGCCAGATTTTGCTTGACAGGGAGGCTGCCGCTCCCTATAATTGAAAATGGTTTCCGATTTCATTTTCAAAGGAGACGAGCCGGGTGTTGGAACGGGGACGCTATAAAACCAAGCAGCAGGAAGCGATCCTTGCCTTTTTTGAGGCTGGCCGGGACCGCTGCTTCACCGCCGAGGAGGCCCACGCCCATCTGGGAGAATCCGGCATGGATGTGGGCAAAACCACGGTATACCGGGCCATTACCCGGCTTTGCGAGGAAGGGGTGCTGCGGCGCTACACCCCCGCGGAAAGCGGGGATGCGGCCTGCTACCAATTCAATTCTTGCCAGGACAGGCATTTGCATATCCGCTGCAGGGGCTGCGGGGAGCTGGCCCATATGGATTGCGAGGCGGTGGAGGGCTTTTGCCGGCACATCGCCAGCCACCACGGCTTTCAGCTGGACGAGGGGCAAACGGTGTTGGTGGGGCTGTGCCAGCAATGCGCCTCCGGGGAGGGCGGGCACGCCCGGGGAAACAGCGCGCCACGGGAGGACCCGGCCCCATGAAAAAAACCGTGATTTTTATTTTGATCCTGGCCTTTGTGGCCCTGTCCTTGGGCTTTCTTTTCCTGAACCGCAAGCCCGGGGAGCCTGTTGCCAAGGCCCAGGAAAGCGCCGATGGGAGGCCCTTGCGGGTCATTGCCACCCTCTTTCCCGGCTATGACTTCGCCAGGACCTTGTTGGGAGACCAGGGGCAGGTCACCTTGCTGCTGCCCCCCGGCGCGGAAAGCCACACCTTTGAGCCCACCCCCCAGGGCATCCTGGACATCTCCAAGGCGGATTTGTTCGTGTACGCGGGCGGCGAAAGCGAGCATTGGGTGGGAGAGATGCTTTCCTCTTTGGGCCCGGACGCGCCCCTTTCCTTTGCCATGATGGATTACGTGGCGTTGGAGGCGGAGGAATACACCCAAAGCATGCAAAAGGACCATGAGGATCATGATCATGACGGTGATGGCGATCACGACCATGAGGAACCCCTTTTGGATGAGCATGTCTGGACCTCCCCCAAGAACGCCATCCAGCTGGTAAAATCCCTATCCCAGGCGCTGCAAGGCTTGATGCCCCTGGGGGGGGACCGAAAGGCCGTCGCGGAAAGGGAAGCGGCATATCTGGGCCAATTGGAAGACCTGGACGCGGCCTTTGAGGAGGTGGCGGCCCAGGGCGCCAGGAGAAAGCTGATCTTTGGGGACCGCTTTCCCTTCCGTTATTTGGTGGACGCTTACCATCTGAGCTATGACGCGGCTTTTCCCGGCTGCAGCGAGGACAGCGAGCCCAGCGCCCAGACCCTTGCCTCGCTGATTGGAGAAATCCGGTCCCAGAACATCCCCGTGGTGTTTTATATTGAGTTTTCCAGCCGCAAGACCGCGGAAATTCTGGCGGAGGAAACCGGGGCGAAGCCCCTGCTGCTCCACTCCTGCCACAATGTGAGCCAGGCGGAGATGGACGCCGGAGCCACCTATTTGTCCCTGATGGAAGGGAATGTGGCGGCCCTGAGGGAGGCGCTGCTGCCATGAGCTTGATCGCCTGCGAGGATGTGGCCTTCTCCTATGAAGGGAAGCCTGTGCTGGAGAATCTGAACCTCCAGGTGGAGGATGGGGATTTTTTGTGCGTGGTAGGGGAGAACGGCTCCGGAAAAACGACCTTGGTGAAGGGGCTGCTGGGGCTGCTTCCCCCGGCCAAGGGAAAAATCAGCCTGGGGGAAGGGGTCAGAAGAAGCACAATCGGCTATTTGCCCCA
>JARKQO010000370.1 GCA_029974855.1 Eubacteriales bacterium | reverse complement strand
CGCCAAGGTGGCCGCCCGGGAGCAACGGCGGGCCGCCCGACAGCCGGAGGAACAGCCTGAGGGGCCGGGGGATGAGTGGGAGGACCAGGAGGCCCTCCGGGAGCTGGGCGAACTGGACGGGGTTGAGGAAAAGGAGGGCCGTGAGGGCGGGGAGGCTGAGGAAGCCGGGGAGGCTGGCGGCCAGGCCGCCATCGCCGCCCAGGAAGCGGAAGCCGACGCCGCCGCGAAAACCCCGCGCCGCCAGCGCCGCCGGGACAGGCCCAAGCGCCACCGGGTCCGCAAGGCGCTGCTCACCTTGGCCAGCCTGTTTCTCATAGGCCTGGTGGGAGCGTTCTTTTACTTTGACGTGCCCCATTGGCAACGGCTGGATCTCAGCAAAATCACCGCAGCCCCCAAAACCGGCAGCCTGTTTGACAGCTCCGGGGCGTTGGTTACCTCCATCAAGGGCTCCCAAAACCGGGTTCCCGTGCCTCTGGCCCAGATCCCCCGGCAGATTCAGGACGTATTTCTGGCCGCCGAGGACCTGCGGTTTTTCCAGCACCGGGGGGTGGACTTGGTGCGCTTTGTGGGGGCCGTGGTGGCCAACCTCCAGGAGGGCAGCTATGCCCAGGGGTTCAGCACCATCACCATGCAGCTGATCCGCCAGAGCCATTTGAGCACCCAAAAGACCATCGCCCGCAAGCTGGAGGAAATCTACCTGGCCCTCCAGATGGAGAGCCAGCTCTCCAAGGAACAGATTTTGGAGATGTACCTGAACTACATCTATTTCGGGAACGGGGCCTACGGCATCCAGGCGGCGGCCCAGGCCTATTTTGGGGTGGACGTGGGGGAGCTGACCCTGGTCCAGGCCACGGCTTTGGCCGCCTCCATCAAGGCCCCCAGCTATTACGCCCCCCATGTATCGGCGGAGAACAACCGCTCCCGCCGGGCCTATATTTTGGACACCATGCTGACCCAGGGCATGATCAGCCAGGCCGCCCACGACGAGGCCGCCAAAGGGGAACTGACCCTGAAGGACCCGCCGCCGCCGGACGTTCCCTACGGCTGGTTTGTGGACGCGGTGCTGGATGAGGCGGAGCAGCTGCTGGGCCTCTCCAGCGAGCAGGTGCTGACCGGGGGCTTCCACATCGACAGCACCTTAAGCCGCACCCACCAGGACCTGCTGGACAAGCAGTTTCAAACCGACGTGTTCCCCGCCAAGGCCAAGGACGGCACCTTGGTACAGGGGGCCGCCGCCGTGGTGGACACCAAGACCGGGGCTGTGCTGGCCGTTGTGGGGGGGCGCAAATACGAGGTGCGCCGGGGGCTGAACCGGGCCACCCAGCTGCGCCGCCAGCCGGGCTCCGCCTTCAAGCCTTTGATGGTATACGCCCCCGCCATCGACCAGTTCGGCTACATGACCGCCAGCGTGCTCAAGGACGAGCCCACCAACTTCAACGGCTATAAGCCCCGCAACAGTGGGTACGCCTACTATGGCAACGTCAGCATCCGCACGGCCCTCACCAACAGCCTGAACGTGGCGGCGGTGTCGCTGCTGAGCAAAATCGGCGTCCAGGCGGGGAAGAGCTATGTGGAAAAGGTGGGCATTCCCCTGGACGCCAAGGACGACAACCTGTCCATGGCGTTGGGGGCCCTGACCTACGGGGTGTCCCCGGTGCAGATGGCGGCGGCCTACGCGCCCTTTGGCAATGGGGGGACCTTCAACAGCAGCCACTTCATCACCAAGATTTCCGACAGCCAGGGCCGGGTGATCTACCAGCGGCGCAGCCCGGGAACCCGGGTGCTGAAAGCCCAATCCGCCTATTTGATGACCAGCCTTCTCTCCAGCGTCACCTCCTACGGCACCGGGGCCAAGCTGGCGGGGGCGGGCACCCCTGTGGCAGGCAAAACCGGCACCGTGAACATCCCCGGGGGAGGCAACCGGGATATCTGGATGGCCTGCTACAACAGCGACATCTCCTGCGCCTTCTGGATGGGCTTTGACCAGACCGACAGCCGCCACCAGCTGCAAAGCTGGGTCAGCGGCGGGGACAACACCGCGCTGATGGCCCGGAATTTTTTCCAAAAGCTCTACGCGGGCAGGAGCAAGCCCCAGTTTTCCAAGCCGGACGGCATCGTGGCTCTGGAGATCGACAAGCAGGCCATCAAATGGCGGGGAGAGCCCATGCTGGCCGCGGATTTGACCCCCGCCAGCTACCGCTATACCGAGTACTTCACCGCGGATAACCGCCCCACCAAGTGGAGCGACGTGTGGACGCCGCCCAAAACCCCCAACAAGTTCACTGTGGGCCATAGCGACCAGGGCTATCCTTTGCTAATCATCCAGCCCGCGGACACCGCCATCTACCGGGTGCAGCGGGACGCGGTGGGGGAGAGCTTTGTGCTGACGGAGCTGTACGGCACCGCCGGGGAAACCCTGTACTTTACCGACACCAAGGCCAGGGCCGGGGTGGTGTACACCTACCGGGTGATCCCGGTCCACGCGGAGCTGCTGAACAACGGCATCGTGCTGGAAGGCATGCAGGCGGTGCAGGTGGCCCAGGCCAAGCTGGCGGGGCGGCAGAGCGTGCTGGACCAGATCAGCGACTTCCTGTTCGGGGGAGAATCCGGCTCCTCCGGGGCCTCCAGCTACGCCCCGGTCCAAGGGGACGGGGCGGTGGAGATTACGGAAAACACCTCCTCCATCTTCTGGAGCGATTGAGCGAAAGAAGCGGACCACAAAAAACAGGCGGGGCCGCGGCTTCCTCACTGCCCCGCCTGTTTCTCCATGGGGAAATCCTTTTACACGCTTTTGGTGTTCTTCTGCTGGTTTTCCCAGATTTGGTCGTTGAGCTGGTTGATGTTTCCGCAGCCCATGGTGAGCACCAAATCCCCCTCCTGCCAATGCTCCCGCAGGTAGCGCTCCGTGTCGTCGAAGCTGGGGGTGTGGACGGCGTTGACGCCGTGGGCCCGCATGCCCTCCACGATCTGCTGGGCCTTGATGTCCCCCGGGTCCTTTTCCCGGGCGGCGTAGATATCCGTGACCAAGGTGATGTCCGCAGCCTGGGTGCAGGTGAGGTAATCCTCAAAGAGGCGCTTCACCCGGCTGTAGGTGTGGGGCTGCATCACCGCCCAAAGGCGGTTGTGGGGCTGCTGCACCGCCACGGTGAGGATGTTGCGCATCTCCGTGGGATTATGGCCGTAGTCGTGGTACAGCTTTACCCCCTCGATGGTGGAGGTATGCTCAAAGCGGCGGTGCACACCCGCAAAGCCGCTGAGGGCCCGGCAGGCCACCTCCATGTCCGCCTTTTGGGAGTAGGCGCATGCCAGGCAGGCCAGGGCGTTGAGCACATGAAAGAAGCCCCCCACCTGGAGGTCCACATGCCCCAGGGCCCGGCCCAGATAGCAGCAGTCAAAGCTGCCCCGGCCCAGGGCGTCATAGGTCAGGCCGCCGGGCTGCCAGTCGTTGGTTTCGCCAAAGCCAAAGGTGACGGTGGAGCACTCCAGCCGCTCCAGCAGCCGGCACACCCTGGGGTCGTCCCCGTTGCCGATGGCCAGGCCATTTGCCGGCAGCAGGGCCAGAAACTGGCCGAAGGTTTCCTCAATATGTTGGATATCCCGGTAATAGTCCAAATGGTCCGCGTCGATGTTCAGCACGATGGCCACCGTGGGGCGCAGGTGCAGAAAGCTGGCGTTGAACTCGCAGGCTTCGGCCAAAAATATGCCGCTCTTGCCGATGCGGGTGCTGCCCCCGATAAAATCCAAGGAGCCGCCGATGTGGATGGAGGGGTCCAGGCCCGTTTCCATCAGCACCTGGGAGAGCATGGAGGTGGTGGAGGTTTTGCCGTGGGCCCCGCACACGCCGATGGCTACCTCAAAGCCCTCCATGAGCTGCCCCAGCAGCGTGGCCCGCTCCATGTTGGGGATCCCCAGCCGCTCCATCTCCACCCGCTCGGGGTTGTCGGGTAAAATGGCGATGGTGTACACCACCAAATCCGCCCCGTGGACGTTTTCCGCCTCGTGGCCGATGACCACGGGAATGCCCGTCTCCCGCAAATGCCGGGTGGTATAGGTCTCCAAATTGTCGGAGCCGTCCACCTGATAACCCTTTTCCTTGAGCATCTGGGCCAGGCCGCTCATGCTGGAGCCCCCGATGCCGATCATGTGAACGCGCTGGTCCTGGAAATCCCGGATGTGTGGGGTCTGCATCCCTTCACCTGCTTTTGAGAGAGTTTCGAGTACCCTATTTTATGGTGTGGCAACCCTGCTATTATACGCCGGAAAAGCCGCAATAATCAATACCGGCGAAAATACGCGCCGCCCGCTCACCTTTCCAGCAGGGCCAGGTTGTGAAAACCGGGCCGGTTTTCCCCCCTCTCAATGCCGTGGATGATCTCCACCACCCGGTCGTTCACCGGGGTGAGCACGCCTGCTGCGCGGCCCTGGGCGGATACTGCCCCGTTGATGGCGTCCACCTCGGTAGCCTTGCCCTTCTCCAAATCCTGGAGCATGCTGGCCTTTATATGCCGGTGCTTTTTGATGGCAATGGGGATGATCAGCGAGGACAGGGCCTTTTTCACCGGGCCCTTGTAATCCAGCAGCTTCACAATGTCCTTTCCCTGGGCCGGGGCGATGCGCACACCCTGGGCCCGGGCCACGTCGATGCATTCCTTGATGATCCGCTGCACATACCTTCGGGAGCGCCTGTTTTCCGCCGCCTCCCCAAAGGTGGAGCCCAGCACTGCGGACATGCCGCTGAAGGACGCGTTGATCAGCAGCTTGGACCAGCGCACCCCCAGAAAATCCGCCTCCACCTTCACCGGGCACATGGTTTCCAGCAGGTTCTTCACCGCCGGGAGCTTCTGGGCCCCCGCCGGGGTCAGGGCCCCCAGGCTAAAGGATAGGCTGTCCGGGGAGGAGGTGAGCCGGGACACCCCGGGGCGCTCCAAAGTGGCCCCCCATTCCACGGTGCAGCCCAGCACCCGGTCCGCCCCCAGCGCCTGGGCCAGGCCCGGCTCCGGCACCCCGTTTTGCATCGTGCACAGCACCCCTTCCTCCCCCAAATAGGGGAGCAAAAAGCGGGCCGTTTCCGGGTTGTCCCGCTGCTTGGTCATCAGCAAAATCAGCTGGTATTCCCCTTGCATTTCCGCAGGCAGCAGCGCCTTCACCGGGGCGGAGAAAGGGGCCTCCCCCTCCACCCGCGCGCCGTTCTCCCGTAGCGCCGCCACCTGGGCCTCGTTCCGGTTGACTAGGTCCGCCTCAATGCCCGCCCTGGACAGATACGCGCCCAGCACAATGCCCAGCGAACCCGCGCCATAGATGGCAATCCGCATCCGCAATCCGCCTCCTCTTATGTTGTACCCGCCGGTAATTGTATCCATTTCTCCATCCGGGGGGAAAACTCCTGCGGGGCGGCCCGGCCCCCGGGGGTATCCTTATGCGCAAAAACCGCATAAAAACAAGTTTTGCTCTTGACAGGCCCAAACCCCTGTGATATAGTGCGTGAAACCGATGAGGAAGAGCAAGTACGCGCGGGTTTTTCGGTCAAGAGAGCCGCTGGGGGTGGAAATGCGGCGCGAAATCCGGCGCGGAATGGGCTTTCGAGGCCGAGCTGAAGCAAGTAGGCGAGGCGGGGCCGCCCCCGTTACCAAAGCAGGCGTATGACCGTACGCATAAGTGGGCGCGTAAACCGCGCCAAGCCGGGTGGCACCGCAAGAGATTCCATGCTCTTGTCCCAGCATCAACCATGATGGGGACAGGGGCATTTTCATGTCCTTTCCCCTACTTCCAGAGGCGAAGACGGAAAGGAGAATCCCCATGGCAGAGAAAATCCCCTACAAAATCTATCTGGACGAAAACGAGATGCCTACCCAATGGTATAACCTCCGGTCGGACATGAAGAACAAGCCCGCGCCGCTGCTGAACCCCGGCACCCTGAAGCCCATGACCTTTGAAGAATTGCAGCCGGTTTTCTGCGACGAACTGGTTCGCCAGGAGCTGGACGAGGACACCCCGTTTTGGGACATCCCAACGGACATCCTCAACTTCTACAAGATGTACCGGCCCTCGCCCTTGGTGCGCGCCTATTGCCTGGAGGAGAAGCTCGGCACCCCGGCCAAGCTCTACTACAAATTCGAGGGCAACAACACCAGCGGCAGCCACAAGCTCAACACCGCCATCGCCCAGGCCTATTACGCCAAGGCCCAGGGCCTCAAGGGCCTGACCACGGAAACCGGGGCGGGCCAGTGGGGCACGGCCCTGTCCATGGCCTGCGCCTATCTGGGGCTGGATTTGAAGGTGTTCATGGTGAAGTGCTCCTATGAGCAAAAGCCCTTCCGCCGCGAGGTGATGCGCACCTACGGGGCCGATGTGACCCCCTCTCCCAGCACGGCCACCCAGATCGGCAGGCAGCTGCTGGAGAGATATCCCGGCACCAACGGCAGCCTGGGCTGCGCCATCAGCGAGGCCGTGGAGGCGGCCGTCAGCACCCCCGGTTACCGCTATGTGCTGGGCAGCGTGCTGGCCCAGGTGACCCTCCACCAGTCCATCATCGGCCTGGAGACCAAGGCCGCCATGGACAAGTACGGCATCAAGCCGGACGTTATCATCGGCTGCGCCGGGGGCGGCAGCAACCTGGCGGGGCTCATCGCCCCCTTCATGGGCGAGAAGCTTCAAGGGAAGGCGGATTACCGCTTCATCGCCGCCGAGCCCATCAGCTGCCCCAGCTTCACCCGGGGCAAATACGCCTACGACTTCTGCGACACGGGCATGGTCTGCCCCCTGGCGAAGATGTACACCATTGGCAGCGGCTTCATCCCCAGCGCTAACCATGCCGGAGGCCTGCGCTTCCACGGCATGAGCTCCATGCTCTCCCAGCTCTACGCGGACGGCTACATGGAGGCCGTGGCCCTGGAGCAAACCTCCGTCTTTGAGGCCGGAGAATACTTTGCCCGGGTGGAGGGCATTCTGCCCGCGCCGGAGAGCAGCCACGCCATCCGCGCGGCCATGGACGAGGCCCTGCGCTGCAAGGAAACCGGCGAGGAAAAGACGATCCTCTTCGGCCTCACCGGCACCGGATACTTCGATCTGTACGCCTACCAGGCCTACAACGACGGGCTGATGACCGACGTGGCCCCCACGGACGAGGAGCTGCAACGGAGCCTGGCCGGTCTGCCCCAGGTGCCGGGACGGTAGGGATCATCATGAAGCTTGAGGGGCTGCCGCGTTGCGCGGCAGCCCCTTCCGGCGCTGTTTCACCTTTCCCGCCGTGTTCTTTGCCTCCTCCCAGGCTTTTCCATTTTCGCCGGGCTGTCATCTTCCAAAAAAGTGGTTGCTTCAACAAAATGAAACTGTTATAATGCAAAAAAATAGAAAAGGTGATTGCATGAGCGGGGATACTCTGAAGATCGTGGTTCTGGTTCTTTTTGTGTTAAACTATATTTCCCTTCTGGTCCTGCCCAAGCTGCGGGCTTACATCGCGTTGGGGGTGGCGGCCATTTTTGTGGCCATTGGCGCGATGCCCGCGGACAAAGTGTTTTCCTCCATCAACTGGAACGTGCTCATGATGATCGCGGGCACCATGGGCACCGTGTACCTGTTTATCCAGTCCAGGATGCCCTCCCTGATGGCGGACGTGATCATCGAAAAGATGCCGGACGTGCGCTGGGCCGTCATCTCCCTGGCCTTGTTCGCGGGTATCATCTCCGCCTTTGTAGACAACGTGGCCACGGTGCTGATGGTGGCTCCCATCGCGTTGGTGATCTCCAGGAAGCTGAATATCTCTCCGGTGCCGGGCATCATCGCCATTGCCATCTCCTCCAATCTCCAGGGGGCGGCGACGTTGGTGGGGGACACCACCTCCATTTTGCTGGGCGGGTACGCGAAGATGAACTTTTTGGACTTCTTCTTCTTCCACGGCAAGATCGGCATGTTCTGGATCGTGCAGCTTGGCGCCATCGTATCCACCTTTGTGCTGCTGTGGTACTTCCGCAAGGATAAGCAGCGCATCCACATGACCGAGCGGACCAAGGTGGAGGACTATTTCCCCTCCATCCTGCTGCTGGGCACCGTGGTGCTGCTGATTTTGGCCTCCTTCATTCCCGCCGGGCAAAAGCCCGAGGAAACCAACGGCTACATCTGCGTGGGGCTGTTCGTCATCGGTCTGGTGCGGGAGCTGGCCAAAAAGAAGGAGCTCTTGGTGCTCAAGGAGGCCCTGAAGGAAATCGACTACTTTACGCTGCTGCTGCTGGGGGGCCTGTTCGTGGTCATCGGCACCCTCACCGAGGTGGGCATCGTGGCGGATATCGCCAAGCTCATCGTCAGCATCAGCAAGGAGCCCTTCGTGATCTACACGCTGATCTGCTGGTCCTCGGTGCTGCTGTCCGCCTTCATCGACAACATTCCCTACATCGCCACCATGCTGCCGGTGGTGCAGGCCATCTCCCAGGAAATGGGCCTGGACCCCAACCTGTTCTACTTCGGCCTGCTGGTGGGGGCCACCCTGGGCGGCAACCTCACCCCCATCGGCGCGTCCGCCAACATCGCGGGCCTGGGCATCCTCCGCAAGGACGGCCACGAGGTCAGCACGGGCACCTTCATGAAGATGAGCGTGCCCTTCACCCTGTCGGCGGTGACCACAGGATACCTGCTGGTGTGGTTCATCTGGAGATAAGCCTGACGAGAAAACGCGTCAAAAGCGGTTGATCAAGGTTGGCAACAGGGTCAACGCGGGGAGGCCGCGTTGACCCTGTTGCCAACCCATAAGGAATGATGGGGCGCTTCGCGCAAACCGCCGCAAAAGTGATCCTCTTCTAAAGAAGTGGTTGCTTATAGTAAATAAAGCTGGTATAATGCAGAAAAATGAAAAAGGTGATTATATGAGCGGGGATACCCTCAAGATCGTCGTCCTGATTTTTTTTGCGTTGACTTACATTTCTCTTTTGCTCCTGCCCAAGCTTCGGCCCTACATCGCGCTGGGAGTGGCGGCCATTTTTGTGGCCATCGGCGCGATGCCTGTGGGCAAGGTCTTTTCCTCCATCAACTGGAACGTGATCATGATGATCGCGGGCACCATGGGCACCGTGTATTTGTTCATCCAGTCCAGGATGCCCGCGCGGATGGCCGACATCATCATTGAAAAGATGCCGGATGTGCGTTGGGCCATCGTTTCCCTGGCCCTGTTCGCCAGCATTATCTCCGCCTTTGTGGACAATGTGGCTACGGTGCTGATGGTGGCCCCCGTCGCCTTGGTGATCTCCAAGAAGCTGAATATCTCCCCGGTGCTTGGCATCATCGCCATCGCCATTTCCTCCAACCTCCAGGGAGCGGCCACCTTGGTGGGGGATACCACCTCCATTTTGCTGGGCGGCTACGCGGGGATGGACTTCCTGGACTTCTTCTTCTTCCAGGGCAAGATCGGCCTGTTCTGGGTCGTCCAGGCCGGGGCCATCGTATCCACCTTTGTGCTGCTGTGGTACTTTCGCAAGGATAAACAGCCCATCCACATGACCGAGCGGGCCGAGGTGAAGGATTACTTCCCCTCCTGGCTGCTGCTGGGTACCGTGGCGCTGCTGATTCTGGCCTCCTTCCTTCCCAACAAGCCCGAAGAGACCAATGGCTACATCTGCGTGGGCCTGTTCCTCATCGGCCTGATTCGGGAGGTGATCAAAACCAGGGATCTCTCGGTGATCAAGGACGCCCTGAAGGAGATTGACTATTTTACGCTGCTGCTGCTGACGGGCCTGTTCGTGATCATCGGCACCCTTACCGAGGTGGGCATTGTGGCGGATATCGCCAGGCTCATCGCCGGCATCAGCAACGAGCCCTTTGTGATCTACACGCTGATCTGCTGGTCCTCGGTGCTGCTGTCCGCCTTTATCGACAACATCCCCTACATCGCCACCATGCTGCCGGTGGTGCAGTCCATCTCCCAGGTGATGGGCATGGACCCCAACCTGTTTTACTTTGGCTTGCTGGTGGGGGCCACCTTGGGCGGCAACCTCACCCCCATCGGCGCTTCCGCCAATATCGCGGGGTTGGGTATCCTGCGCAAGGAGGGCCATGAGGTCAACGCCGGTACCTTCATGAAGCTGAGCGTACCCTTCACTTTGGCGGCGGCAGCCACCGGCTACCTGCTGGTGTGGTTCATCTGGAGTTGATTGCCGGCGTACAACCGCATTATCAAAAGGCAAGCCACCCGAAAATGGGCGGCTTGCCTTTGTGTGGGAGTGAGCCCTGGCGCTGGCGCTTACGGAGTCGCGGTTTCGTAGGGCCAGCTGTTGATGCCCCCCAAATCGTACACCCGGGTGTAGCCCATGTCCACCAAGGCTTGGGTGGAGGCGGCGCTTCTGCGGCCGCTGCGGCAGTATACCAGAATCACCGCGTCCTTCTGGGGCAGCTCGGCGGCGGCCCGGGCGGCCAGCTCAAAGTCCGGAATGAGGATGGCCCCGGGAATGTACCCGGCGTTGAACTCCTCCTGGGTGCGCACGTCCAGCAAGGTGAACCCGCCGCCATGGTCCATCATCTCCTTGACCTTTTCCGGAGCGATGCGGCGGTATTCGGCCACGGGGACGTCCTGATCCGTGACCATGGGGCTGGCCAGGGCGGTGGCCAAGGAGGTGGCGACCGGAGTGGCCGCCGGGGTGGCCTGGGGAGCTTCCGTAGGCTGTTGGACCTCTCCGGGCATTCCCGCGCAGGAACCCAGCAGCAGGGCGGCCAGCAGCAAAGTAATCAGCAGAATGGCTTTTTTCATTGGCGTTTCCTCCTTTATGGTAATTGTATGATGAGGGAGGGCTAGATTCTACCCCCAAGGGATGAGGCAAAGGATCAGGCAAAGCGAAGGATGTTCAGCAGGCACAGGGCGCAGATTACCGCCAGCAGGCATAGGAATACCAAATCCACCCCTTGCACCTGGAGCCTTTGGGAGATTTTTCCCCCGGCCACCGCCCCCAGCACGCCCCCGGCCACCATCAGCGCCAGGTGCAAGGGCTCAAAGGAGGGCACGGTGCCGGCGGCCAAGGTCAGCAGCAGGCTGGCCCCCTGGGAAACCAAGATCACAAACAGCGAGTGCCGGGCCGCCACCTTGGCGTCCATAGAAAACAGGAAGGACAGGGCCAGCAGGTTCATGGGCCCGCCGCCGATGCCCAAAAACGCGCTGATGAGCCCCAGGGCCAGGCCGCAGAGCAGCGCCGCCAGGGGGTGGGCCAGCCGGTAGGTGCGGACGCGGGCCTTGAACAAGGTATAGGCGAACACCCCCGCCGTTACCAGCAGCAGCACCGCGTTTTGAATCAGCCCCAAAGCGCCGGGAGCCGAAAAGCCCTCCTTGACCACATCCAGCAGCAGCTTGCCGCACACGCCGCCCAAAGCCGCGCCCAAAGCAAGCAAGGCGGCCCGGCCCATCTCCAGGGGCACGCTCTGCCTGCGACCCCGCCACAGGGACACCCCGGCCATGGTCAGCACCATGATGCCGGACAGAAAGCTCACCGTGGATACGGGCAGCAGCCCCAAAGCGTCCACCACAGGCTTGATCAAAATCCCCCCGCCGATGCCGGTAATGGCCCCCACCGTGGAGGCCAACAGGCTGACCAGCAGCAGAACCAACGCTGTGACCAAGGATATCCTCACCTCGGGTTTTATTGTAGTGGAAAAGGAGGTCTTTGGCAAGGCGGGGCATGGGGCGGCAGGAGCCGTCCGCCCTGCGTGGGAGTCGGCTGACCGCCCTAATCCGCCGCCCGCAGGGCCCGTCCGCAGGATCGTCCCCCGTAGGGCTCGCCGTCCGCAGGACCTAGAAGATGAAAAACTCGCACTCCAGCCGCCCGTTGTACAGGCGGCGCTTTTGGGTGGCCCGCCTGCCGAAGAAACGTTCAAAGGCCGGGTCCGAGGCCACCACCCCCATCCGCCAGCCAGGGTGGCGGCGCAGCAGCGCCCCCATGTCCTTGTACAGGGCCTGGCAGGCGGCTTTGTCCCCCAGCCGCTCCCCATAGGGGGGGTTGGCCAAAAACACCCCGGGAGGGCCCAGCTTTTCCAAGGAGCGCAGGTCCAGCAGCCGGGTGGGAATTTTACCCTCAAAGCCCCCTTGGCGGATGTGCTT
>JARKQO010000359.1 GCA_029974855.1 Eubacteriales bacterium | reverse complement strand
ACCAAAACCTCACGGCGCTCATCGGTCGCACGCCCCTTTTGCAGCTCAATCAATACGGGGCCCGGCAGGAACTGAAAGCCCGGCTCATCGCCAAGCTGGAGTATTTCAACCCCCTGGGCAGCGTCAAGGACCGGATCGCCTACGCCATGATCGCCGACGCGGAGGAGAAGGGTCTGCTGGACAAGGACACCGTGATCGTGGAGCCCACCAGCGGCAACACCGGCATCGGTCTGGCCTTTGTGGCCGCGGCCAAGGGCTACCGGCTCATCCTCACCATGCCCGAAACCATGAGCGTGGAGCGCCGGGCTTTGGTGGCGGCCCTGGGGGCCGAGGTGGTGCTGACCCCCGGGCCCGAGGGCATGAAGGGGGCCATCCGCAGGGCCCAGGAACTGGCGGCGGAGCTGCCCAAGGCCTTTATTCCCCAGCAGTACACCAACCCCGCCAACCCCAGGATCCACCGGGAGACCACCGCCCAGGAGATCCTGGCCGATACCGGCGGGGACATCGCCGCCTTTGTGGCCGGGGTGGGCACCGGGGGCACCGTCTCCGGCGTGGGCCAGGTGCTCAAGGAGAAGGTGCCCGGGGTGAAGATCATCGCCGTGGAGCCCAGCGCCTCCCCCGTGCTCTCCGGCGGCCAGCCCGGGCCTCACAAAATTCAGGGCATTGGCGCGGGCTTCGTTCCCGATGTCTTTGATCCCTCCGTGGTGGACGAAATCCTCCAGGTGGATAACGATGCTGCCTTTGAAGCCGCCCGGGCCGTGGCCGCCGCCGAAGGCCTGCTGGTGGGCATCTCCTCCGGCGCGGCCCTGTACGCCGCCACCCAAGTGGCCCAGCGCCCAGAGTTCGCGGGTAAAAACGTGGTGGTGCTGCTGCCGGACACCGGGGAGCGGTATTTGTCCACGCCGCTGTTTAGCAAGGGGTGAGGACGGACGGGGGGAGGAACGGGGGGACGACGGGGCCTCGGGGGCTCTGCCCCCGAACCTCCGCCAGGGCTATGCCCTGGACCCGCTATTGACCGCGCTGCGCGCGGTCAAGGGGGATCATTCCTGGCATCTCTTAAAATATGGCGGATAAAAAAACTCCCTTCGGCATCGTATCCAAAGGGAGTTTTCTCTACCGGATATTTCGGGAACCCTTCCCCTTGGCCGCAACGCGGCCAAAAGTGGGTCCAGGGACGAAGTCCCTGGTTAGTAGTTCTCTTTCCGCACCTCGAAGTAGCTCTGGCTGTACTTGCACACGGGGCAGACCTCCGGGGCCTTCTTGCCCATCACCAGGTGCCCGCAGATGCGGCACTCCCACATGGCTTCCTCGCCCTTTTGGAACACCTGCTGCATCTCCACGTTCTTCAGCAGGGCGCGGTAGCGCTCCTCGTGGCTCTTCTCGATGGCAGCCACCCGGCGGAACCGGGCCGCCAGCTCCGGAAAGCCTTCCTCGTCCGCGTCCTTGGCAAAGCGGTCGTACATATCGGTCCACTCGTAGTTCTCGCCTTCGGCGGCGGCCAGCAGGTTGGCGGCGGTGCCGTGGATATGGCCCAGCTCCTCAAACCATATCCGGGCGTGCTCCTGCTCGTTCCGGGCGGTTTTCAGGAAGAGCTCCGACAGCTGGTCGTAGCCCTCCCGGCTGGCAACCTGGGCAAAGTAGGTGTACTTGTTGCGGGCCTGGCTCTCCCCGGCAAAGGCTTCCGCCAGGTTCTTCTCGGTCTTGGTGCCGGCGTAGGGGTTGCTGCCCTGGGTCATGGTCTCTTCCATCTTCACAAAGGCGCTGGCGGGCTGCTTGCAGCGGGGGCAAGCAAAGCCCTCGGGCATGGGGCCGGAATGAATGTATCCGCAGACGCTGCATTTCCACTGTTCCATGTTGTTTCCCTCCATCTTTTCATTGGTTTCCAGCATATCCAGCAGTTGCTCAACCGCTTGCGCGGGAAAACCCTCTCCCAGGGGCTTGCGGAGCAGGCCCTCCAAAAAAGCCCGGGCGTTGCCGCTTTGGGGCAGCATGTATCCGGCCTCCCGGATCAGATCCTCCGCCATCACCCGGTTGGACTTCTCCAAAGCCGCGGCTAGGGGGCCGGGCAAGGCGGCGGCGATGCCCTCCTGCTCCGCCTTGCTGCGCAGCAACGCCTTCAGGGCCTGCACCACAGGCTCCCGGTGCTTTTGCTGGGGCGGATACTGAGCGGGCACCAAGGAGATGGCCCCCGAGGGGCAGGCGTCCGCGCAATCCCCACAGCCGATGCACTTGCTTACATCGATGACGCTGTTCTCGGTATCCGTGGCCCCGGTGGGGCAAACGTAAAGGCAAAGGCAGTCCTTGGTGCAAAGGCGGATGTTTCTCACAGCGTATTTCTCAGCCATGGCGATTACCTCCCTTCAACCTTCTCGAATTTCCAGCTGGGCACCTTGCACACGGGGCACAGCTCCGGGGCCTTGTCCCCCACGAACACAAAGCCGCAGATGGTGCATACAAACACGCCGGTGTTTTCCAGCATGGCGTCCCCTTCCCGGTGGTACCGGGTCAGAAGGGATTTCAAAATCCGCGTCACCTTCTCGTTCCACACCAAGGCCCGCATGGCGCCCCGGTCCGCGGCTTGGGCCGCGACGCTGTTGGCTGCGGGCAGCCCTTCCTCCAGGTCCTTGTCCACCAAGGCCAGCAGTTTCTCAAAGGAGGGTTCCCGGGCCGGGGCCGCCGCGCCCTTGAAGGCCTCCGCCAGTTCCCGGAACAGCTCCGCCTCCCGGGCCTTATACTGCTTCTCGCACCCACGGGCCAGGTTGGAGCACAGGGCGCTGGTCTCCAGGGCGGACAGCTCCCGCAGATCCTGGGGCGCTTCCATCACGGGCAGGGGCTTGGGGGCCGGGGCTGAGGTCCCCTGCTCCTTGAACTCGGCTTTGGTGGCCCCACACAGCGGGCACACCCAGTCCTGGGGCAGGTCCTCCCATTTGGTTCCGGGAGCGATTCCCGCCTGCGGAATGCCCTTTGCCTCGTCGTAGACATATCCGCAGACGGAGCAAACATACCTTTTCATATTTTTCGGCCTCCTTCGATCATGAGAGCTGACTTTATTCATACTGTACTATAATCAATGGACCGAAACCGGCTTTTGCAAAATAATAGGAATAAGTACTGCTTTTTATTCTCGGGGGAAGAGGGGAAGGCAAATCCGGAGCCCGGGGCATGCCAGCGCGTCCCCCGGGCTCCCTTTTCCATCGGTTTTCGGGAAGAAAGGCTCTCCCCTACTCCATCCTGGAGTAATTGGGGCTCTCCTTGGTAATGGAAATGTCATGGGGGTGGCTCTCCTGGAGCCCGGCCCCGGTAATGCGGATGAAGCGCCCGTCCCGGCGCAGGCTCTCCAGTGTGGGGGTCCCGCAGTAGAACATCCCCGCCCGCAGGCCGCCGATAAGCTGGAATACGGTGTCCGACAGGCTCCCCTTATAAGGCACCCGGCCCTCCACCCCTTCGGGAACCAGCTTCTTGCTGTCCTCCTGGAAGTAGCGATCGCTGGAGCCGTGGGCCTGCTCCATGGCCCCCAGGCTGCCCATGCCCCGGTAGACCTTAAAGCTGCGGCCCTGGTAGATCTCCATGGTGCCGGGGCTCTCGTCCACCCCGGCCAGCAGGCTGCCGATCATCACCGCGCTGGCCCCGGCGGCGATGGCCTTGGGGATATCGCCGCTGTACTTGATACCGCCGTCGGCGATGACAGGCACCCCGTGCTTGTCCGCCTCGGCGGCGCAGTCGGCAATGGCGGTGATCTGGGGCACGCCGATGCCCGCCACCACCCGGGTGGTGCAGATGCTTCCCGGGCCGATGCCCACCTTGATGCAGTTGGCCCCGCACTGGATCAGGGCCCGG
>JARKQO010000334.1 GCA_029974855.1 Eubacteriales bacterium | reverse complement strand
GGCGGCGTGCCGGGCCTGGAGAAGCTGTCCCATGGCGGCGGGCACCGCCTCGGGCCTCACGCAGGGGCATTCCTCCATCAGGGGATAGTCCCCAAAGGGATAATCCCGGGCAATGGCCTGGTGGACCATGGCATCCAGCAGCTCCTGGATTTGGCCCTGGTGGCGGCCAAAGCACATCTCCCGCTCCGGGCAGCCCCCGCACAGGTAGGGGGCCAGGTCCTGGCCGCTCAAGGGGGAGGGCTCCTTAAGGGGCGCCGCGGGCAGCGCCTCAGCCATGGCCCGCATGGCGCTTTCCCAGCGCAGCAGGCGCTGCTGTACAAACAGGCCGTCCATGCCCCGCCCGGTGGGCACCGCCGCCAGGCCGGAGGTGCGCAACCTGTCGATGGGCCGCTCGCTGAGGGGCAAAAACAGCAGCGCCCCTACCAAAGCGGTCACATGAGGCAGCGCCGGGTCCGCGAAGGAGGTGAGAGAAAAGGCCACCATGTGCCCCGCCAGGGCCGCCAGGGCGCTGAGCCAGCGCTTTTTCAAATGGAACGTCAGCCCCGCCGCCAGCCCGCCCAAGGCCATGTGCAAAGCCAGGCGGCTGTCATGGCCGCACAGGGCCAATGCCGCGCCGCACAGGAGTCCCCCTGCCGCGCCCCAGGCCCCGCCCAGGGCATAGGCGCATGCCAAAGTGCACACCAAAGCCGCCGCCTGGCCCAAATTCACCACCCAAAGCCGCAGGTAGCCCAGCCCCGACAAGACGGACAGGGCCAGCAGCAGCGCAAAGGCCTTCTCCTGGAGGGTGAGGATGGGGCGGGAGCCCTGGAGCAAGGCCGCCCCCCGCTGAAACGCGATGGCAAGCCCCATGCACAGGGGCACCGCGGCGCAGGCCAACAGCGCCCCATGGGCGGTTCCCGCCACCATGGCGGCCAGGGCCCGGGGCAGCATGGCCAGGCCCGCCAGGGTCACGATCCCGGGCAGGGTTTTGGGGCGGTGGAAAAGCAAAGCCGCCCATAGCCCCAGGCAGCCCACATATTGCCACAAATCCAGGGCCGTGCCGCCCATGAGCCGAAACAGCAAGGACCCCGCCAGCCCCGCCAAAGGGAACAGGGCTTGGGCCCCCCGGGTGGGCACCGCCAGCAGCAAGGCCGCTGCACAGGGGGAGGGAACCCCCAGCCAACTCACAAACGGCAGCAAAAAGGTCCCCAAGGACAGGCATATCCAAGGGCCCGCTTCCTGAAGTATGGACATGGCGCGTTCCCAGAGCCTGCGGAAGGCGGATGGCCGGTATTCGATTTTTTCCGAGGCCGCTTGGTCAACGCCGGGTTCTGTGCTGACGTGCATAGGCCGCCCCCCATATCATAGCATCCAAATCAGTATACAGGCAGGGTTTTGCAAGCTGTGTCGGATGAGAGCGCAAAGGATGGGGAAAACTCTGCCGGGCGGCGCAGGCGGCGTTTCCAAACCGGCTTGGGGCGGCAAGAGCCGCTTGCGCCCATGGCTCCAACGCGCTATAATAGGTGCTTGAGAAAGGGGCGAACGCTGTGGGGAAGCGGATCCTATGCGTGGCGGTATGCCTGTGCCTATGCCTGTGCACGGCCTGCGCCAAAACGGCCCAGGGCGGCCAGAGCCAACTGAACCGGTACTCGATGTTCTTTTTTGATACCTTCGACACCATGATCACCATCATTGGCTACGCCCCGGACCAGGAGGTGTTCGACCGGGTGACCGGGGAGGCCAAGGCGGAGTTTGAGCGTTACCACAAGCTCTATGACGGCTACCATGCCTACGAGGGCATTCAGAACATCTACACCTTGAACCGGGACGCGGCTTTGGCCCCCGTGGCCATTGCCCCGGAGCTTTGGGATATGCTCCGGTTCGCGGCCCAGTGGCAGCCCAAGCTGATGGGCTCCACCAACATCGCCATGGGCGCGGTGCTGCGCTATTGGCACGACGCCCGGGAGGTAGTGGAGGCGGGGGGCGAAGCGGTGCTGCCGGACAGGGCGGCCCTTGAGGCGGCGGCGGAGCATTGCGATTTTGAGGACGTGGTGTTTGACGAACAAAGCCGCACGGTATTTTTCAAAGACCCGCTGCTGAAGCTGGACGTGGGGGCTGTGGCCAAGGGCTATGCCACCGAGCGGGTGGCCCGGATGATGCTGGCCTCGGACATGCCCAGCTTCATCATCAACGCCGGGGGCAACGTGAGGGCCGGGAACGCCCCTGGCGCTGGGCGCGTCCATTGGGGCGTGGGGCTCCAGGACCCGGACACCGCCCAGGGCTCCGCCTTTGACCAGCAATCCATGGACGTGCTGTACCTGGAGGACCTCTCCGTGGTCACCAGCGGGGATTATGAGCGCTTTTTCATGCTGGACGGGGTGCGCTACCACCACATCATCTCCCCGGAAACCCTGATGCCCACTACGGAGTTTCGTTCCGTGGCCGTGGTCTGCCAGGACAGCGGCCTGGCGGACATCCTCTCCACGGCGCTGTTCGTGCTTCCCTATGAGCAGGGCAGGGCCTTGGTGGAGAGCCTGGAGGGAGTGGAGGCCCTGTGGGTGCGGGGCCAGGGGGAGGACCGCCAGGTGCTGATGACCGAAGGCATGAAGGTATATTCCAAGAACCAGGGGGCTACCAACCCGGAGCGGTGACGGACCAAAGCATGCATAACAAACCCAATCCCTCCGCATGCTGAAAGGGCATGAGGAGGGATTTTCCATGAATCGGAGAACCTGGACAGGGTGGATTTTGATGGCTGTGCTGGCGCTGGTGGCGGTGGGGGCGCTGGCATTGGTGAACGCGCTGACAGGCCAGCCCCCTGAGGAACAATCTTTGGCCTCGGTCCGGGAGGAGCTGATGGCTTTGTTCCCGGAGGCGGACCCTGGCGGCAAGGGCTTTGTGGGCATAACCTTGCCCCAGGATAGCCCCCTGGATTTCGCCTGCCAGGTGCAGCAGGGGGACACGCTGCTGGGCTACGGGGCCGCCTCCACAGTACGGGGCTACGCGGGGCCGGTGCGGACCACGGTGGGCCTGGAGCCGGACGGCAAGCTGCGGGGCATTTTGGTGGGGAACAGCGATTTCGTGGAAACCCAGGGCGTGGGCAGCAAGGTCCAGGAGGAGGATTTTCGCGACCAGTTTCAGGGCAAGACCCCGCCCCTGACCTTGGGGGAGGATGTCCAGGCCGTATCCGGGGCCACCATCACCAGCCGCGCCGTGCTGGACGGAGCCAACCGGGCGGCGGAGGCTCTCTGGCAGACGGTGGGGGCCCCTGTGCCGCCCCAGGCGGCCCAGCCCTCCCGTACGGTCAGCGCCAGCGTCATGGGCTACGGGGGGCCGGTGCTGGCCCAGGTGGCCTTGGATGAGGCCGGGGCCATCACCGCCCTTCAGGTGGGCAAGGCCCGGTTTCTGGAGACCGAGGGCGTTGGGTCTAAGGTGAAGGAGGAGGCCTTCACCAGCCTGTTTTTGGGGAAGAAGCCGCCCCTGACTTTGGGCGCGGATATTGACGCGGTGTCCGGGGCCACCGTCAGCAGCCAGGCCGTGGTGGACGCGGTGAACGCGGCTGTGGCGTTTTTGAAGGAGTAGGGAAGAAGCCGGGGGTTTGCCACGAGCGAAAAAGTCCGCCCGATGCATCGGGAAGCTAGCATCTTGCCATAGCCATAAAGAGGGAGTATTCCGTATCGCTGCCCTCAACAGATCGAATTCCTTGGTACACGGTTTGGATGGATACCTCGTGAAACCCGCAGCTTTCCAAAACGCGCCGCATTTCGTTTCTGTCGAATCCGTTGTGCCCATTGAATCCGGGATCATTCCTATGGAAAGAGCCATCCTCTTTATCCAGGTCAATGAGAATCAGGCGTCCCTCCGGCGCCAGCAGCCGCCGCAATCCCATGAGCTCCGCCGTGATATCCGGGATATGGTGGAACACCATGGAGGTGAAGATTACA
>JARKQO010000312.1 GCA_029974855.1 Eubacteriales bacterium | reverse complement strand
CCATGGGAGAGGGCTGGCACGCCGGGGTGGTGGGCCTGGCGGCGGGGCGGCTCTTAAGCCGCTACGGATGCCCCGCCGGGGTATTCACCCTCCAGGAGGGGATGCTCCACGGCAGCCTGCGCAGCGTGGCGGGGGTGAATATCCACCAGTGTCTGCAAACCTGCGACGATCTGCTCACCCGTTACGGCGGCCACCAGCAGGCGGCGGGGTGCACCTTGCCCCTGGAGCATTACGGGGAGTTTTGCGCCCGGATGCAGCGGGCGGTATCCCAGGCCGCCCCCCAGGAGGCCTTCCTCCCCAGCCAGGAATATGACGAGCCATTGCCTTTGGGAGAGGCCACGTTGGAGCTGGTGCGGGAGCTGGAGGCCCTGGCTCCCTTCGGCCTGGGGAATCCCTCCCCACTGTTTCTGGGGGAAGGGCTCCGGCTGGAGCGCCGCCGGGCCTGCGGGGCCCAGGGGGCCCATTTGCAGATCACCTTGCGGCAGGGGGACAAAACCCTGGACGGCATCGCCTTTGGCATGGGCCCCCAGGCCACGGCGCTGCCCCAAGGAGTGGATGTGGTCTACCGGCTGGCCCGGAACACCTTCCGGGGAACCGTCGCCTTGCAGTGCGAGGCCAAGGCCTTTCGCCCGGCCCGGGGGGCCTCTCAGGAAGCCGTGGCCGCAGCCCCCCAGGAGGACTTCGCCATGGCCCTGGTGGACGCGCTGCTGGAGGCGCAGGATTTGCCCGCAACTCAGGACCTTCAAGCAGGAAAAGAACCGGTGGATCACGAAAAGAATAGAGTTACCCAGGAGGAAATCCCTCCCGGGGAAACGCCCGGAGAAGCCCCCTGGCTCTCCACGGCCCGGGGCGAGATGTATGTGGCCCGTACCCGGGAGGCCGCCAACCGGCTGGTTTCCGCCCCCGAGGAAGGGGCGGCCCGGCCAGCGCCGGCCCTGTGCTGGCGGATGGCCCAGGACCCCCTGTGCTTTCCCACGGCTTTGGCTCTGCCGATCCTTGGCCAGGTCCAGGGTCACTGGCGGCAGGTATGGCTCCTGGACGGGGAGCTTTGCCCAGGGGAGGCGGGGTGGTGGCGGGAAAGGCTTCCCAAGGCCCAGGTCCATGGGGGACCCCCTTCCCAGGCCCTGCGCTCCTTGGCCGCCTCCTTGGATGCAGGGGACGAGGCCTACCGGGGCCTGTATAAGCAGCTGAGGGCCCACGCCTTCCCCACCTTGGCCCAGGCCGCCCAGGCTGCTGGCCTCACCTTGCCCCAGGCCCGGGTAGGGCTGCTGGCCTTTCATCAGCTGGGCCTGATCCGCTATACGGAGAGCCCCTTTGCCTATGCCCTTTCCCAGGCCCCGCGCTGCAGCCTGGGGGACAGCCCCCTGCTAAAGGCCATCCGGGCCCTGAACGCCTGATCCCAGTCGCCTGAAAAGGAGGTGTAACGCGTGCTTACCTATATCACCAACGAATGCATGCCCCTGGAAAAGATGCTGGCACGCGTGCAAAAGCACCATCCCGGCGACAGCTACCTGCTGGTGAAAAAGGCCTATGAGTTTGCCGAAAGCGCCCACAGGGACCAGGTGCGCAAAAGCGGCGAGCCCTATTTCATCCACCCGGTTTCCGTGGCCAGCATTTTGACGGAGCTGATGATCGACGCCCCCACCATCGCGGCGGGCTTTCTTCACGACACCGTGGAGGACTGCCGGTGCATCACCCTGGAGGACATCCGCAAGGAGTTCGGGGAAGAGGTGGCTTTGCTGGTGGACGGGGTCACCAAGCTGGATAAGCTGGACTTCACCAACAGGGAGGAGCAGAAGGCCGAATCCCTCCGCAAGATGATTTTGGCCATGTCCAAGGATATCCGGGTGGTGATCATCAAGCTGGCGGACCGGTTGCACAACATGCGCACTTTGCGCTTTCAGCCCGAGGACCGCCAGAAGGCCATTGCCGAGGAAACCCTGGACATCTTCGCCCCCTTGGCCCACCGCTTGGGCATGAACTCCGTGAAGCAGGAGTTGGAGGACCTGAGCTTCAAGTACATCGACCCGGAGGCCTTCCACGACATCGCCCAGAAGGTGGGCCTGCGCCGCGCCGAGCGGGAGGAGAACATCCGCATGGTGATCGGCGAGCTCAGCGAGAAGCTGGACGCCCAGCACATCCATTACG
>JARKQO010000244.1 GCA_029974855.1 Eubacteriales bacterium | reverse complement strand
CAAGACAGCGACGTGTCGCCCTACGAGCGGGGCGTCTGGGCCCTGGCGGCGACCGCGGAGGCCCTGGAGTCGCTGTTTCCCCTGGTGTCCGAAAGCGGCAGCGGCGCGGAGCGGATCTTCGCGGTGCCCCAAGGCATGCTGAACCCCTAAAGGAGGAGACATGGAGCGGTTTTTGCGGTATTCCCTGGAGCATGAACGCCCCATCCGGGGCGTGCTGTTGCTGAAAGAGGTCCTGGTGCAGAAAACCTTCACCGTGCTGGCACTAGACCCGGACGGGGTCACCCTCCGCCTGGGGCCCAAGGGGCAGCCCGTGCTTTTACCCCTTCCCGATATTTTAAGCTGTGACTATGCCCGGGGAGATCACGGCGACGCCTGAGGAGTGCTTTTCATGATTCGCAGGATCAAGGATTATCTGGCTACCCATCCCAAGGAATACGAGCTTCTCCGCTATGGAATCGCGGGGGGCCTGACCACGGTGCTGAGCTTTGTGGTTTACTCTGTGTTTTGCATCGCTATGGCCCCGGATCACACCGTGGACGGCGCCACTAAGCTTCAAGCCAACATCGGCCAGGTGCTGTCCTGGATCATCGCGGTGCTGTTCGCCTTCTGGATTAACCGCCGCATGGTCTTTCAGGTGCGGGGGGGCAGCCGGGCGGGTATTTTCAAGGAGCTGCTCCAGTTCATGGCCAGCCGCCTGATCAGCCTTGTGCTCTTTGAAATCGGCCTGCTCAACCTACTGCTGGCAGCGGAGCTAAGCAACACGGTGAGCAAGATCATCACCCTGGTTTTTGTGATGGTGTCTAACTACGTGGTCAGCAAGTTTTGGATCTTTGCCCAAAAGAAGCAAGGGCCAGCAGCAACCCCACCGGAAGCCACCCCCCAGGCCCGGCCCCGGCCATAGGGGCCCCTTCCCAGCCCGCCGGGAGGGCCGCCGCCATCAGAACCTGGGGCCAGAGCTGAAACACGATCCAGCTGATCCCAAAGCCCAGCGCCCCGTGGACTGCCCGGTACAAAAGCAGCGCCCCGGGGCGTATGCTTTGCCCGGTATAGGCCAGGTTCTGAAGCCAAATGGACAGCCCCCCAAAGCTGCACGCGGCGCACAGCAGGGGGCAGAGCAATTGCTCCGGCAGGTTGGCCCTGGCCGCCGCCTGGATCAAGGCATAGGCCCCGCCCCCAATCTCCAGCAAGGCGTGGACCACAGCCAAGGGCAGGGCCCCGGCCTCCTCCCCTCCGGGCCACAGGCGCGGCAGCAATCCCTTCAGCACCGCCGCCGCCACCCCGAAGAGCATCATGGCCCCGCATACCGACAGCAGCGCCCGGGCCGCCGAGGCAATGGCCTGGGGCAGCGCGCCGGCCAAGGAGGGGGGCCGGTTCCCGGAGGCGTGGGGTTCTCCCCCCGGAGCCTGGGCCCCACTCTCCCAAGTCAGGGCCCCTCCCCCCGCCTCACCGCCGGCGGGCTGTATAGGAGGATGCATAGGGGTCACAGAAGGCGGGCATGCTAAGGGGGAAGAAAGCCGCCGTACCCCCCAGGCCAAGGCGGCGGTCAGCAGCGCCCCGGCCCAGTGGATGCACAGCAAAACCCCCATGGCCGGCCCCCTCCCTGTCCAGCCCGCCAAGGTGCCCAGAAAGAACAGGGGGCTCATCACCCCGGCGGCCACGAACCAGGGGCCCAGGTTGCCCCGGTCCTCCAAGGCCGCCACCCGCCGGGCCCCTGCCGGGGACCCCGCCCCAAAGGCGAAAAGCACCGCTCCCCAAAAGGCCCTCCAGCCGCCTTCGCTCCGGCCCCGGCCCCAGGGCAGCCCCGCCAGCACCATCATGGGAAACAGCGCGGGCATCACCCCGGAGGCGAACACCGCCGCGGCCTCCCGGGCTGCCATGAAGCACTCCCCGGAAAACAGCAGCAGCGCCACCGCGCACACCGCCAGCCCCCATCCGGCCAAGGCCCTTCCCCCTTTTACCCCGCCATCTCCCCCAAAGGGCGGCGGCAAACCTGTAGGCTTTTGACAAAGTTCCCTAAAATCTGCGCCTTTGTCCCTTTCGCTCTTCTCAGAATCCTCTTTTTACGCTATACTTAACTTGGTTCTTTCCGCAATGTACGTGGGTGACAAAGGAGCATGAACGTGACGGATTTTGTGAATAACTGGAATTCCGATCTTTTGACGGCCCCCTTCGCACCTCTGGGGCTCATCGCCATGCCTGGCTGTGAGGAAATGGGCCAAAAAATCAACTCCTGGCTCCTGCGGTGGCGGGAGCAGCAGGAGGCCCTGGAGGACACGCCTCTTTGTTCCGTCATAGGCCACAACCGCAACGACTTTCTCATCGAGGCCGTATGCCCCCGCTTTGGCACCGGGGAGGCCAAGGGCATGCTCCGCAGCAGCGTGCGGGGATACGATATCTTTATTCTCACCGACGTGGGCGCATACGACAAGACCTATAAAATGTACGGCAAGGAAGTGCCCATGTCCCCGGATGAGCATTTTCAGGACCTGAAGCGGATCATCGCCGCCATCGGCGGCCGGGCCAAGCGGGTGACCGTGATTATGCCGCTGTTGTACGAAGGCCGGCAGCACAAGCGCTCCACCCGGGAAAGCCTGGACTGCGCCTTGGCCCTGAAAGAGCTGGAGAGCATGGGGGTCTCCAACATCATCACCTTCGACGCCCACGACCCCCGGGTGCAAAACGCCATCCCCCTGACCGGCTTTGACAGCGTGCGCCCCTCCTACCAGATTTTGAAGGCCCTCTTCCGCAAGGAGCTGGACCTGCACCTGGACAAGGACCACATGATGATCGTCAGCCCCGACGAGGGGGCCATTGACCGCAACATCTTCTACAGCTCCGTGCTGGGGCTGGACATGGGCCTGTTCTACAAGCGGCGGGACTACACCCGCATCGTGGACGGCCGCAACCCCATCATCGCCCACGAGTACCTGGGGGACGACGTGGAGGGCAAGGACATCTTCGTTTCCGACGATATTCTCTCCTCCGGGGACAGCGTGCTGGACCTGGCCCGGGAGCTGAAAAAGCGCAAGGCGGGCCGCATCTTCGCCAGCGCCACCTTCGCCCTGTTCACCAGCGGCCTGGAGTCCTTCCACAAGGCCTACGCCGAGGGGATCATCAGCCGGGTCATCTCCACCAACCTCACCTACCGCACCCAGGAGCTGAAGGAGGCCCCCTGGTTCATCGAGGCGGATATGAGCAAGTACATCTCCTTCATCATCGCCTCTTTGAACCACGACCGAAGCCTCAGCGGCCTGCTGAACCCCTACGACCGCATCAAGTCTTTGATCAGCATCTACAACGCCCGCCAGGCCGAGGCGGGGATCAGGCTGGTGTAAGGGGCAAGGCAAAGCCCGCCGTCACAGCATTCAAAAGCCCCGGTCCGGAAGCAGGCGCGCTTCCGGCCGGGGCTTTTTCCTGTTGGGGGGAACCGGGGCTCAGTTGATCACCGTTCCGCTGTTGACGTGGAGCACCTGCCCGGAGATATTGGAGGAATCCTCGCATCCCAGGAAAACATAGGCCGGGGCCAGCTCGTAGGGCTGGGCCGCCCTTTGCATCGGGCTGGTGGAGCCAAAGGTCTGCACCTCCTGAGGGGAGAAGCTGGATACAATCAGCGGCGTCCACACAGGGCCGGGCGCCACCGCGTTGACGCGGATGCCCATGTTCATCAAAGACAGGGCCATGGACCGGGTGAAGGAAACGATGGCCCCCTTGGTGGAGGAGTAATCGATCAGGGTGGGGTCCCCCTCAAAGGCGGTGATGGAGGCGGTGTTGATGATGGCGCTGCCCTTGGACAGGTGGGGCAAGGCCGCCTTTGTCATATAGAAGCAGGAAAAGAAGTTGCTTTCAAAGGTGGTCAGCAGCTGCTCCGCCGTGGTGTCCAGCAGGCTGTTTTGGGGATATTGCACAGCGGCGTTGTTGATCAGGACATCAATGCCTCCCAGCCGCGCCACGGCCTGTTCCACCGAATGGACGGCATTCTTTTCCATCCGCAGGTCTGCCTGAAGGACCACGCATTTTTTGCCCACGCCCTCCACGGCCCGGGCGGTTTCCTGGGCGTCGCTGTTTTCGCAAAGATGGACGATGGCCACGTCGGCGCCTTCCTTGGCGTAGGCCAGCGCCACCGCGCGGCCGATGCCGCTGTCGCCCCCTGTGATGACGGCTCTTTTCCCGGCCAGCTTGCCGGAGGGCTTGTAGGCCGGGTTGTCATACTGAGGGGGCGGGTTCATCTCCGCCTCCCGGCCAGGCTGTCGGTTTTGATGTTGGGGCGGGAACGTGTGATGGGGTTGTGGTTGCATCAGGGTTGCTCCTTTCCATGGCTTGTTTCATTGCCGATGGTAGCATGCCCAAATGCAGCGGGAAATAGAAGCCGGCGCGATGCATGCCGACGCTATTCTTACAGCCCGTACACGTCCTCCATCTTCCGGGTCAGATAAGCAACGTAATACTTGGGATCAAAGGGCTCTCCGGTGGCCGCCTCCAGCAGTTGGGCCGGGTTCATCATGGCGCCGTGGCGGTGGATCCTCTCCCCCAGCCAGGCGGTGATGGGGGCCAGTTCTCCCCTGCGCGCCTGCTCCTCCACGTTCACATCCCTCTCCATGGCATGGAGAATCTGGGCGCTGTAGGCGCTGCCCAAGGCGTAGGTGGGGAAATAGCCGAACATGCCCCCGGCCCAGTGGGTGTCCTGGAG
>JARKQO010000091.1 GCA_029974855.1 Eubacteriales bacterium | reverse complement strand
GTAGATATGTTTGGATATATCAATTATTTGAAGGAATGTGACGCCCAGGTACAGTGGGCGCTGTTTATGCCGGATCTGGTCCAGAGGCAACAAACGGGCTTCAAAGTGGATAGCTTTGAATACAGAAAAATGCCCGCTATGCGCTTTGTGGGGCGGGAAGGCGATGACTTGGACAAAATGGAGGCCCGCAAGGAGCTTTTCCGCACGCTGGACGCCATGAGCGGGCATCGGTCGGGCTTTGACCACGATGTTCTGTTGATGCACCATTACGGGCTGGGGGTGGATGTTGGCCCGCGGCATGATTTTTGGGGGCGGTTTATGAGGGCGGATGCCCCTGTGCCGGCGGGATTTCTCTATTTCGACTTCGTGGCCCATCACGATGGCAAGGCGGGCCCGCCGTTCTGCTCCCAGTTTGCATATGCCACCTTTTCCGGCGATATGGACGCCATGCATAAGCGCGAGGGCTATGACAGCGACGCCATGTACGATGTCACCAGAAACATCATGCTTGGCCAGGGCGTACCCATTCCGTACCCGGATCAGTATTGGACAGCGGAAGTATTTCCGGATGGATGCCACAAATACAGCACCGCCTATCTGTTTAGCGCCGAGCTGTAAAGGGCGTGGGGCGCATGGCGCGTACAATCAGCATCATGTGGACTGGCTGCATGCCAATTTGGGAGATGATGGAACGGGGATGGATGGAGGAGTGGCGGATGGTCATCAAAAGCTTTGCCGAAGAGTTATCTGTCTGTAAAGTGCCGGACATCTCTCAGGTGGATTTTTCGGATGAGTTTTGTTTTCTGGGTAAAACAGAGGAGGAAATATCCGTCGTCTGTTTCACGAACAAAGTACCTGAAAATGTGACACAACGGGATGACGGTTGGAAGATGTTTAGAATTGAGGGGGAGCTGGACTTTTCTCTCATTGGCATCTTGTCGAAAATTTCTACGATCCTTGCGGAAAATGAAATCGGTATTTTTGCCATATCCACTTACAATACGGACTATATTCTGACAAGGTCCGAGAATTATGGAAAAGCATTGTCCTGCTTACAAAACGCGGGGCACCAAATCAAAAGCTAAATTCCAACCTACCGTTCCGTTCCGCCCAAGGGAGCCTTCCCTTGGGCGGCATGTTATTTATATTTCCTTTATTCCACCGTAACGCTCTTCGCCAGATTCCGGGGCTTATCCACGTCGCAGCCCCGGGCCACGGCCATGCAGTAGGCGAAGAGCTGCAAGGGGATCACCGCCAGCAACGGCGTGAACAGGTCCCCGGCCACGGGAACGGGGATCACCTCGTCCACCTGGCTTTGCACCTTCGCCAGCAAGTCCTCCCGGCAGACCGCTATCACCCGGGCCCCACGGGCCTTCACCTCCCGCAGGTTGCTGAGCACCTTCTCCACCAAGGCGGGCTGGGTGAGGGTGGCCACCACCAGGCGGTTCTCCTGGAGCAGCGCGATGGGGCCATGCTTCAGCTCCCCGGCGGCATAGGCTTCGCTGAAGATGTAGCTGACCTCCTTCAGCTTCAGGGCGGCTTCCAAAGACAGGGCATAGTCCATGCCCCGACCCACAAAGAACACATGCTTTTTCTGGCTGGCGGTGCTGGCAAGCCGCTGGAGAAGCTCCTCGGTTTTCAGGGCCTCCTGGGCCAGCCCGGGCAACTGGCCCAGCTGTGCCAGCAAAGCCTGGGCCTGCTCCCCGGGCAAAGCGCCCCGCAAATCCCCCAAAGCGATGGCCAACAGCACCATCATTTCCGCCTGGGTCATATAGGCCTTGGTGCTGGCCACGGCAATTTCCGGCCCGGCATAGGTGTAGAGGGTGTTTTGCTCCCCCACCTCCCGGGTGATGCTGGAGCCCACCACGTTGCAAACCGCCAGCACCCGGGCGCCCCGCCGCTTGGCCTCCCGCAGGGCCGCCAAGGTATCGGCGGTCTCTCCGCTTTGGGACACGGCGATGAACAGCTCATCCGGCCCGATGAGGGGGTCCCGGTAGCGGTATTCGCTGGCAATGTCGGTCTCCACAGGCAGGCGGGCCAGCTTTTCAATGGCGTACTTCCCCAGAACCCCCGCGTGGTAGGCGGTGCCGCAGGCCACGATGTTGATCTTGCGGAGGCATTGAACCTCCTGGGCCGTAAGGGGGAGCCAGGGATATTCCCCCGGGCTCGGGCTGTGCCGGGGGGCGTAGGTGCTTTGCAAGGCGCTGGGCTGCTCGTGGATCTCCTTGAGCATGTAATGGGCATACCCGCCCTTTTCGGCGCTGGAAAGGTCCCAATGGACGTGGAACAGGGCACGCTCCTTATGGTTGCCATAGATATCGTAGATGCTGACTCCGCCCGCGTCCAAAACCGCGATCTCCTTATCCTCCAGGAAGATCACATCCCGGGTGTGGCTCAGCAGCGCCGGGATGTCCGAGGCCAAAATCGCCTCCCCCTCCATGGCCCCGATCACCAGAGGGCTGTCGTTGCGGGCGCAGTACAGCACGCCGGGCTCCTGGTCGCAGAGGATGCCCAGGGCATAGCTGCCCTCCAGCATGGTCATGGCCTTCAGCAGCGTGTTTTTCATGTTGCCGTCGTAGAGGTGGTGCAGCAGGTGGGCCACCACCTCCGTATCCGTCTGGGAGAGAAACAGGAGCCCCAGGTCCTCCAGATGGCGGCGCAGGGCCTCATGGTTCTCGATGATACCATTGTGCACCACGGCGATGCCCCCCTTCACGTCCGTGTGGGGGTGGGCGTTCAAATCGCTGGGCTCCCCATGGGTGGCCCAGCGTGTGTGGCCGATGCCCGTACGGCCTTTCAGCGGGCTTTCCTCCAGCAGGTTCTTGAGATTTTCCAGGCGGCCCTTGGCCTTGCGCACGTTGATTTTTCCATGCTCATCCACAATGGCAAGCCCCGCGCTGTCATACCCCCGGTAGGAGAGCCGGTCCAACCCCTCCATCAAAATCGGGGATGCTTCCCTGGGGCCGATGTACCCGACAATGCCGCACATAGCGTACCTCCAAAACGTATTGTAATGTACTACATTGTATCATAATGTATCTTATTCTTCAACCCCCAAAAAAAGCGGCAGCGGATCGATGAGCTGGCCGTTCTTTCGCACCTCCAAATGGAGGTGGGGCTTGGCGTCCGCCTCAAAGACCACGCCGTTGCCAAGATGGCCCAAGGTCTGCCCGGCGGCCACGGCATCCCCCTCCCGCACGTAGGCGGCGTTGCTGAGCCCCGCATACAGGCTTTCGTACCCTTCCCCGTGGCGTACCACCACGGTAAGGCCCAAAAGGCTGTCCTTGGCCACCCGGATCACCTGGCCCGCCGCGCAGGCGGAGACCACGCTTCCATATTCCGCCTCCAAATCCAAAGCGGGATGGGTTTGCCAGGTGCTGCTTTGGGCAAAATACTGGGGCTCCTGCTGGGAGAAGGCGCGGCTGACAAAGCCCGA
>JARKQO010000235.1 GCA_029974855.1 Eubacteriales bacterium | reverse complement strand
GAGCCTTGCACCAGCAGCGCGGGAAGGATTGTATACCAAAAGGCCAGGGAATTGGGCATTCCGGTGATCCTGGTGGGAGAGGGCGCCGACGAGCAGCTGGCGGGGTATACCAACTTCTTTGAGGCTCTCTTTCTGGAATTGCTGTTCAGCGGCAACCTTTCCGGCCTGGCGCGGCAGCTGAAGGCCTACCAGCGGATACGGGCCCCCTTTGACCATGTGTCCCTGAAGCATCTGCTGTTGGTAACCGGCACGGACTTCCTGCTGCCCACCAAGCTGCGGGACTGGGTCCGGGTCCACCGCAAGGGCTATGCCCCCAGCCGCTATATGACCAAGGCCTGCCTGCGCCACCCGGAGGTATACCGGGCCCGGAACCTGTACACCAGCGCCTCCACCGACGCGGTGGTCAAAGCCTACATGTTTTCCGAAATGCCTCGGATTTTGCATGCCATGGACCGCAACAGCATGGCCTACTCCGTAGAAACCCGGGCCCCGTTTTTGGATAAGGAGCTGGTGAAGGCCCTGTTCGCCATGCCCTTGAACCATAAGCTCTGGGACGGCGTTACCAAGCGGGTGATGCGGGACGCCCTGGGGGAGGACATGCCGGAAAAGGTGGTCAAGCGCTTTGGGAAGATGGGTTTTATGTCCCCTGAATTCCAATGGTTCTATGAGGACCCGGAGCTGGTTACCCAGCTGCTGGCCCAGGCCTGTGACGCGCTTCCAAACCATATCAACAAGGCGGCGGTGATGCGGTGGTGCCAAAGCCACCAAGGGGCCTCCCCCACCGCCAGCGACGAGGAATGGCTGCTGTCCCGGCTGCTGAAAATCGGCCGTTGGATGTGGATATTCCAAGTGACCCTCTAACAGGGAGGACGCCATGAAGAATCTGTTGTTGATCACCCAGGGCTTTCCCTACGGGGAGAGCGAGCGGGGCTTTCTGCCTGTGGAATACGAGGCCTTGCAGCGGCATTTTCAGGTGAGCGTGCTGGCCTTCGGCACCCAGGAACCGGCGCTGTACCCCCTGGCGGATAAGGTGCGCCATTTCCGCTATGCCTGGCCGGGCCGGGCGGACCTGCCGGGGCTTTTGGCGCAGCTGAAGCATCCCGAGGTGCGGGCGGATATCCGCTTGGCCTTTCGCTCCCGGGGACCGAAGTTTCTCAAGAACGCGGGCCGCATTGCCACCTACAGCCTCCGGGCCCGGCAGCTCCTGCCCCAGCTGCGGCAGATCGTTGGGGAGCAGAACATCCACATCATCTACACCTACTGGTGCGTTCAGGCCACTTTGGCCGCCCTGCGGCTGAAGCGGGAACTCCCCTCCCTTCAGGTCATCACCCGGTTCCATGGGGCCGATCTGTTTTTGGAGCAAGCCCAGGACGGCTGGCAGCCCTTGCGGCCCTATATGGCCCAGGGCTGTGACCGTTTGCTGTTTGTGAGCCAAAGCGGGCTTGAGTACTTCATGGAGCATTGGGGCCATCAGTGGCGGGCCAAGGCCATGGTCTCCTACATCGGCAGCCGGTTCCTGCCCCGTTGCCAAAGCGTCCACGCCCCCGGCAGTCCCCTGGTGATCATGAGCTGCTCTTCCTTGATCCCCTTAAAGCGGGTCTCGCTGATCATCCAGGCTTTGGCGCTGCTTCCCGGGGAGGTGGCGGTTGAGTGGCACCACCTGGGGGACGGGGAGCTCAGGGCTCCCTTGGAGCGGCAGGCCCGGGCGTTGCTTGCAAATCTGCCTCACATCCAGTATACTTTCCATGGCCATGTGCCCAACAGCGCTGTGGCCCAAGCCTATGGGGACGCGGGGGCCCAGCTGCTGGTCATGGTATCCGAAACCGAGGGCTTGCCCGTTTCCATCATGGAGGCCTACTCCATGGGGCTCCCCG
This sequence comes from Eubacteriales bacterium, assembly GCA_029974855.1. The sequence goes on along the minus strand of JARKQO010000235.1, from coordinate 55 downwards.
TCATCGCCACGGCGGTGGGGGGGATTCCGGAGATGCTGGCGGATGGCCAAACCGG
>JARKQO010000224.1 GCA_029974855.1 Eubacteriales bacterium | reverse complement strand
GACCCTGTCTTTGGCGGACGGGCGGGCTTTGATCCAGGCCGCCAAGGAGCGGGGCGTGAAGCTGTGCGCCTGCCACCAGAACCGCTTCAACAAATCCATTCAAAAAATCCGCACCGCCGTGGAGGAAAACCGCTTTGGCCGGATGCTACACGGGGCGGCCCATGTGCGCTGGAACCGGGGGCAGGACTACTATGCCCAGGCCCCCTGGCGGGGCACCTGGGAGCAGGACGGGGGCGCGCTGATGAACCAGTGCATCCACAACATCGACCTGCTGCGCTGGATGATGGGGGACGAGGTGACCCAGGTGATGGCCTATACCGACAACCTGGAGCATCCCTACATCCAGGGGGAGGACCTGGGGCTGGCCTTGGTAAAGTTCGCCAACGGGGCCTATGGCATCGTCGAGGGCACCACCAACGTCTACCCCCATAACCTGGAGGAAACCCTCTACCTGTTTGGCCAGGACGGCACCGTGAAGGCCGGGGGCAAGAGCGTCAACAAGATTGAGGAATGGGACTTCCGGGATGGCCGGGGGGACCCGGCCACCATCAAGATGGAGTTCCGGGAGGACCCGCCCAACGTGTACGGCTTCGGCCATACCCCCCTGTACGCGGACATGGCTCAGGCCATTCTTCAGGACCGTCCCCCTTATATTGACGGCGAGGCGGGGCTTCGGGCCCTGGAGCTGGTGCTGGCCATCTACCTGTCCGCGGCCCGGGGCCAGCCCGTGAACCTGCCTTTGGAGGATTGCGCCACCACCGACTTTGCCGGGAGGTTTGGACTGTGAGAGCCTTTGTCCATCCCAGCTCCTTTGTGGACGAGAATGTTGAAATCGGCGAGGGAACCCAGGTTTGGCACTTCTGCCACATTCAAAGCGGCGCGGTGTTGGGCCGCAACTGCCGCCTGGGGCAAAACGTGTACATCGGCAGCCATGTGACCTTGGGGGACGGGTGCAAGCTGCAAAACAACGTCAGCCTCTACCAGGGGGTAACCTTAGGCAACCACGTGTTCTGCGGCCCCTCCTGCGTGTTCACCAACGATTTGACCCCCAGGGCCCAGTACCCCAAGGGGCCTGAAAACTTTGTGCCCACCCGGGTGATGGACGGGGCCTCCATCGGGGCCAACGCCACCATCGTGTGCGGCAATACCATTGGCCGCAACGCCATGATCGGCGCCGGGGCCGTGGTGACCGCCTCGGTGCCGGACCATGCGCTGATGCTGGGGGTGCCCGCCCGTCCGGCGGGTTTTGTGTGCACCTGCGGGGAGCGGCTGGAGGGCCTTCGGTGCCGCCTTTGCGGCCGCGGCTATGAATCCTTCGGCGACGGGCTCAGGGAAGTGGAGTAACGGGATCTCGGGATTTGGGGTCTCCGGAGGGCCAGGGAGCTTGTGGGGGCGTAAGGCAAGGTAAGAAGCGCAACGGCCAAGAGGGGGAGCCGTCTCCCCTTCTTTTTTTGCCCATGGGTTTGCCCGTTTTGGGTATGATTGACACCCCCTTCCGGCCAGACTATAATAGGCTGAAGCAAAGGAAGTGACCGCATGGCCGTGGCCTACAGCCGGACCCTCTTTGGGGTGATTCCCTGGTACAGCTTTTTGATCGTCCTGGGCATCCTGCTGGCCTACCTCCTGGGCTCCCGGGAGGAAAAGCGGCTGGGCCTGCCCAAGGACACCATGGTGGACGCCACGCTAGTGGCCGTTCCCTGCGGCATTGTGGGGGCGCGGCTCTATTTTGTCGCCATGGAATGGGAGCGCTTTGCCGCGCAGCCTCTGCACATCCTCTATATCTGGGAGGGCGGCGTGGCCATCTACGGGGCTGTGCTGGGGGGCGCGGCGGGGGTTTTTTTCTACTGCCACAGAAAGAGGCTTTCCTTTTGGAAGCTGACGGACATCATCGCCCCGGGGCTGCTGCTGGCCCAGGCCATTGGCCGCTGGGGCAATTACTTTAACATGGAGGCCTATGGCCCGGCGCTGACGGACCCGGCCTTGCAGTTCTTTCCCCTGGGAGTGCTGATTCCCCAAGGAGGGGGCGGCTACGCCTGGCACGCGGCCACCTTCTTTTACGAGTCCCTTTGGAACCTGCTGGGCTTTGGGGCGCTGTGGCTGCTGCGCAAAGGGCAGAAGCGGGACGGGAATGTGTTTTTCTGGTACCTGGTGATCTATGGCAGCGGGCGCTTCATTATTGAGCAGCTGCGGCTGGACAGCCTGTGGCTGCTGGGCTTGCGGGTTTCCCAATGGCTGAGCCTGGGGATGGTGCTGCTGGCTGCGGGGGCGTTGCTGTGGGGGGCAGCCAAGGGAAAGGAACGGGCCTTGCTACCCGCCGTCCTGCTGCTGGCTGTTGCTATTGCCCGCTGGTTTTTGGCTGGCCATGTGCTGTATGGCCTGTTGCTACTGACCATCCTAGGACTTTGGCTCTGGTGCCTGATGCGGCCCACAGAGCCCGGAAGGAAGCCGTCTCTCTCTTCCCTTTGGCTTCTCCTGCCCTGGGCTGTGGATGCGCTGTGCTTTGGAATCGCCTGGCTGGGCCTGTCCCCCTATGGCAAGGAAATCCAGCTGCTGGCCGCCAGCGTCACCTTGCCCTGTTACTGCCTGTGGCTTCAAGGATGGCTGGAACGGGGAGTTGTGCAACAGGCCCAGGCAGGGCACAGCAAGGGCTAGCAAAAGCTAGCAGGGGTAAAGCAGCCCTGCGGCGGGGCCGGAACCGATACCAAAGCAAACGCCTAAAGAGGAACAGGAGGAACGCCATGCCCGTGGGAGCCTTGAAAAACCGGCTGTATGGCCTGGGGTTGGCGGCCCTGGGAAAGCGGAGCCTCTGCGCCGCGCCCCGGGTCCATGGGGAGGCCCGGGACGCCAACGGGCCTGTGCCCCAGGCCGTGGCGGAGATTCTCCGCCGCCGCCATGTGGTAGGGGCCGCCATCCAGCGGCTGTCCCAGGGCAGGCTGGCGGAGTGCTATACCGCGGGCCTGGCGAGCCTGGCCCCCAGCCCCTCTTCCGTGACCCCGGACACCTTTTTCCGCACCGCCTCCATCGCCAAGCTGGCCATAGCGCTGCTGGTGTTCCGGCTGCAAACCTTGGAAAAGCTAAATGTGGAGGAAGCCATAGAGGATTTTCTAGGGTACCCGGTCCGCAATCCCCGGTTCCCGGATGCCCCCATTACCTTGGGCATGCTGCTGTCCCATACCTCCTCCATGGTGGATTCCCCCGCCTATTTCGCCTCTTTCCAGGGAGAGGCGTCTTTGGCGGCGCTGCTGAGGGACCCGGCCTCCTTCGGGGCCCAGGCCCCGGGCAGCCGCTTCCGGTACAGCAACCTGGCCGCCGGAACGGTGGGCTCCTTGCTGGAGGCCCGGTTCGGCCAGCCTTTGGAGGCCCTGGCCCAGGAATTTCTTTTTGGGCCCCTGGGGGTGAAGGCCACCTTTGACCCCAGCGCCTTGGCCGGTAAGCCGGTAGCCAACAGCTACCGGGTGCTGCCCTTTTCCTCCACCCCCGCCTTTGACGGGGCGGAGCGGGTGCGCGGCGCCCGGCCCATGGACCAGCCCCATCCGGACAGCCACTACCTGCTGGCCTCCGGCAATCTGTATATCTCCGCGCCCCATCTGGGGCGGCTGCTGCTGCCTTTGACAGGGTCAGCGGTTCAAGAGGAAGCGCCTTTTGTAAACCCTCAAAGCCTGGCCCAGCTCCGGGAGCCCAGGGGGCAATGGCCGGACCCCGGCGTTCCCCTGGGCCACGGCATGGGCCTGATGGTACTGGAGGACCCCGGGCTCAGCTCCCGGAGGCTCTATGGCCACCAGGGCTTCGCCTACGGGGCCGTGAACGGCGTGTTCTTTACCCAAGAGGGGGACGGCTTTGTGTCCCTGAGCAGCGGGGCCAGCGAGCAGCGGCAAGGGCATTTGGCCCTGCTGAACCGGGATTTGATCCGCCTGTTTCTGCCCTGATATAAGTTTTCGCCCCGTACACAGGGGCCGGGAAGGAGCCGGGCCATGAACGATGTCGTCACCCAGGTAGTGGAGGAAAAGGGCCGCATCCGGATCAAGGTCAACGACGACCGGGTCTTTTGGCTTTCCGCCCCCGCCTTTCGGGAGCAGCCCCTATCCCCCAACGATCCCATTCACCTGCCCGATTTTGAGGAATGGCTGCTGCCCAGGCAATACCCCGAGGCCTTGAGCAAGGCCGTATCCTTTCTGGCCCCCAGGGCCCGAAGCCGCCTGGAGGTGGAGCAAAAGCTCCAAAGCCGGGGCTACATGGACAGGACCATTGAAATGGTATTGTTCAAGCTGGAAAAGGAAAAGCTGCTGGACGACGAGGCCTTTGCCAAAGACTGGGCAACGGCCCGGAGCCACCGGCAGCTGGGGAAGGCCCGCATTGTGCAGGAGCTTCGGCAAAAGGGCATCCCCCGGGCCCTGGCGGAAAAGGCCTGCGCCCAGCTGCCGGAGGAGGAACAGGAGGAGCAGGCGGTTTTGCTGGCGGGCAAGCTGCTGCGCCGCTATGGCGGAGAGCCGGAGGAGGCCAAGGTCCTCCAAAAAATCATCGCCGCCCTGAACCGCCGGGGCTTCTCCTATGAGGAAGCCTCCGACGCGCTCCAGGCGGCTTTGAGACGGATGCAAGAGGAAGAATGACGGGCTCTGGGGTGAACCCTTAGGACCCGGAATAAATCTCCTTCAACGAAAAGCTGACGCCCCACACATAGTAGGTCACCACCAGCTCCCGTACGGTGTGGCTGTCCTTGGGCACCAAGATGGTAGCGGAGATGTCCCCCTGGGATTTGGCCCCCAAGGAGCGCACCGCCAGGTCCCCCAGCTGGGCAATGTCCGTAGGCTCGGGCACCACCTGCACCTCGATCATGTCGATGGGCACCAGGCACTGGTTGCTCAGGCGGAGGGTGTAGGTGATCAAGGCATAGTCCTGGGCCTCCCCCAAAGGCGAGGTGCCAAAGACGGTGCCCTGAAAGGTCTTGTCCTCCAGCTCCGCCTTGATCCGGGCAAACTGCTCCGGTACCTGGGAGGCTTGAACCCCCTGTGCCTTAAAGGCCGCAATGCTCACGTTGGCGGTGAGGAAAAAGTACCCCACAAACAGCAGGGCCACCACCAGGAGGATCACCAGGAAAATGGCGATATACTTCAGTGGGCGCAACGCGTTCATTCCTTCCGGGGAGAATGGTTTGATCAGGAAGGTCCGGGGGATTCTTCCGCTCCCAAGCTCCTCTTCGCCGCCGCCTGGGAGATTCCTCCTTATTGTGCCAAAATGGTCCGGATTTCATCGATCATTTCCGTATCTTTCAGGCGGAACTTAAACTCCACCCTTCGGGAGGCGTCCATGTCGATCTCCCCGCTCTCCCGCAGCACCGGAACGGAGAAGCTGCGTCCCTTGGCGGTGAGGATGGAGCGCAGCTTATCCCGCTGCTCCTGGGTCAACCCCTCCATCTCCAGGCAATAGGCAGCCACGCTCAGGGCCCGGCGCTGGGAAAGCTCCAGGTTCATCAGGTAGGTGCCCTGGGTGTCGGTGTGGCCCTCGATAATGATCTCCCCCAAATCGTCGGCGTACTCCGGCCTCAGCAGCACCGACAGGTAGACAGGGATGAACCCGTTTAGAAACTCCTGGCCGCCCTCCTTGATCTGGCTCTTGCCCACGTCAAAAAATACGGCGCTTTGGAGCATGATGTCCCCGGTGTTTTTGTCCACAGAGGCCTTCAGCTGGGCCTGGGTCAGCTGGCTGCTGAGCTCCTGGATGATCTGGGTGCGTACCCCCACCAGGTTGTCCAGCCTTTTCTGCTGGGTTTCCATGGCCTGCTGCTGGGTGGTAAGCAGCGCCGAGGCCGCGTCCAGCTGTGTTTGCTGGTCCGACAGGGCCAGCTGGGCGGTGGCCAGGTCCGTCTCCTTCTGCTGCAAGGCTGCCTGGGCCGCCAGGATGATCTGGGCCTGCTGCTCCAGGGTCAGGTTTTGGCTGTCCAATAGGCCCTTTTGCTCCTGCACCGCGCTGAGGGCCCCGTCCAACTCCGCCTGCTTGGCCTCCAAATCCGCCTGCTGGCTGTCCAGCCGGGTCTGCTGAAGGGTCAGCAGCGTGCTTTGCTGGTCCAGCTCGGCGGTTTTGGTTTCCAGCATGGAAAAGTATTGGTAGACGCTATAGCACAGCACCAGCACGAACACCAGCAGCAGCGCCGCCATCATGTCCGAATAGCTGATCCAGGCCGCGCCGGAATCCACCCGCCCGGCCCGGCGGCGGGACGCCCGGGTTCTTTGCGCCATACTCACCCCTCCAGCCCCGTGGCCCGGTCCGCTTTCGCGGCTTTGGGCCTGCGGCCTTTATGCCCCAAAGACGCCAGGACGGCAGGCTTTGGGGGAGCCTCCTGTTCCTCCATCCGCCGGGACTGGGCCTGGACCGCAGCGTTCATGCGACCCAAAGAAAGGGTGAGGGCTTCCAGCTGTTCCCCCAAAGCGCTTTGCCTGGCCTCCAGCCCCTGGGCCTCCAGGGCCCTGTGGTCACGCAGCCGGGCCTCCCGCTCCATCTCCCCGCTCAGGGCGCTCATCTGCCGGGCGATCTCCCCGCAGGCCTCCTGAATGCGCCGGGCGTCCTGGTTGAGCATCTCGGCGGTTTGCAAGGTCCGCTGGAGGCTTTGCTGCGCCTGTACCTGACCCTGGTTCACCAGGCGCATGGCATCCCCCAAGGCGGTCAGCTGCCCGTCCAAAGAGGCGTTCATCTGCTCCACAAATTGCCCTGCCACCGCCTTGATGCCGGCTACCTGCTCCTGGGTGGCGCCCTTGATGAACTGGTCCATGGACAGGGTCAGGGGATGCATGGCCCGGCTGATGGCCAGCTCCAGCGTGCCCGCCACCTGGTTGCCCACCGCCTCCGCGGCCCGCTTGAAGGAGACCTCCTCCCGCTGCTGCTGGCACACCAGCTGCACCTCCGGGGCCAGGGGGCGGGGCATGGCCAGGTCGTAAAAGGCCTCGTCCAGGTTGTCGATGGCCTTGAAGGCCCGGCCCACGGCCACCCGGTTGAGCATGTTGAAGCTGAGCGAGCAGGCGATGCCCGCCACGGAGGTGGCAAAGGCAAAGCGCATCCCCTGCAGCAGGTTGGGGATGCTGTGGATGGTCCCCTCGGCATTGGAAAAATCCAGGTCCGTGAGGCCTTGCATCAGGCCCATGAAGGTGCCCAAAATGCCCAAAGAGGTGAGAAGGCTGGGGATCAGCTCCGCCAGCTGGGCATGGCCGGGCTTGTAGATCACGGAATCCTCGTTGATGTACTCCTGGGTGTCATAGGGCATCCCCCGCAGGTCCATCTGCCCGGCGTTGATCAGAAAGCGCTGCCAGTCCTCCCGGAGGGAACGGCCCAAAAAGTGGGCGTCCTTCCAAATGCCCGGCTTTCCCTTGGCGCTGCTTTTTTCCAGCTGCACCACGGCCCGGTTCAGCAGCGCGGCATTGCGCAGCACCGGATAGATGCACTTCACCAGGCCCACCCAGGTTACCAGGCCGATGGCGATATAAACGGACGCGTCCCGCAAAAATACGCCAAGGCGCTGCAGCAATTCCACCGACATAGGCACACCCTCCTTTTCGGCAAACTTCTCCTAAAATCTTAACACTTTTTTCATACTTTGTAAATCACCAGATGATGGGGGAAACAAAAAAAGGGAAGGAGTGCGCCCCCGGCCCAAGGATACGCGGCGAACACAGAGAGGATGAAAAAAGATTGCGTGGAAGTGAACCAAATCCGTCTGCCGCAACATCTTTCTCTATAAAAAGCGTCAAGGAGGGCACGAATATGAGGAGAAAATGGCAATATGGGATCCAACTGCTGGCGATTTTGCTGGTCATCGCGCTGCCCCCAGGACCCATCCGGGCGGCGGAGGGGGAAAGCTTGGCTGCGGGCAGCGAACTGATCTCCCTGAAAGAGTTAAAAGGGCAAATCCCTGAACGGCTCCGGATGGAGGTCACGGACCCTGAGGGGAACGTGGTCGTTGTGGACGCGCCCATCACGCTGCCGGAGGGCGACGCCCTTCCCCTCCTGATGTGCAAACGCGCCCCTTTTGACACCACGGACCTGCGCAAACGCTATCCCTTGGAAAAAGGCGCGCCCCGTATTCTCCGGGAGGCCGACGCGTTCTGGAATTACGAGGGCTCTCCCCTGATCAGCTATTACGTGGGCAAAAGCGACCGGCTGTATGGCAAAACGGATGTCAGCGCCCGCCCCTGGCTTCCCACGGGCCAGGTCCCTCCCGAAAACGAGTTGACTCCGGAGGGCATCCTTGCGCTTGTCCATGCCCGTATGGCGGAGTTCAGGGGCGACATCTCCGCCGATATCCGTATCTACCACATCGCCGCCCGGGGCGGGCTGCACCATATGAAAATGGCGAAGGTCACCGACCCCGGCTCGGGCGTCAGCTACAAAATGCCTGTGGCAGACCCGGACCGGCCCGTGAAAAACGCCGGCAAAGGCGCCTGGAGCCTTACCCTCACCCAGTATTTCCACGGCGTACCCGTCTTCTCCGGCAGCTATCGCCCGGAGGGGAAATCCTCCGAGGGCTTCGACCCCTGGCCCATGCCCGTCTGGGGCAATATGAACATCGTGGACGAGAGCCTGATGAATCTGAACCTGGGTTTTTTGCGGGAGGAGCAGGCACTGGACGCCGACGCCGCCCTGCTGCCCTTCCCCGAAATGGAACGGGTGATCGCGCAGCGCATCGAAAGCGGACAGCTTAAAAGCGTGTACGGGCTTTCCCTGGGCTATTCCGTGGCTTTGGTGAAGGGGGACAGAGAGTATGGCGAAAACGGCAGGCCCAACATGGACGCCCGGTATGTGCTGCTGCCCGTATGGCAGGTCCGCGGCTATGACTTAAAGGACGGGGCCGGGCGCCTTTTTCAGAACGGCTTCGGGCCGGATGAGCAAACCATCATGCGGGAGATGTCGGTTTGCTATGAGGTGCGCTTTGACGCGGCCACCGGGGAGCCCCTGACAAGCAGCCAGTACCCGCTCCAGGAAAACGGACGCTGAGCCCGAGCCGGGCGGGAAAATAGGGCCAAGAGATGGAAAAAAACAAAGTAAAACCAAAAAAGACGGGCCCCTCCTCTTGAGCACGTCTCCCCTTTGAACCCTTTTAGGCGCGCTGTTGCTTTGGGAGCATGCGCGCCTTTTTGCGTCCCGACAACTCCTTGACCAGTTTGCACCATTGCCGGATCGTGCATCCTTTTTCCCTTATTCAGAGTCTTCCTCCTCAAAGGAGTAATCGTTCAACTCGGGATAATCCAAAAATTCCGCCAGGGTCATGTTCAGGCCAAGGGCGATATGATGAAGCGTTTGAATGCGGGGATCCGTGCTGATACCCCGCACGATGTTGTCAATGGTGGACTGGTTCAGTCCACACATTGCCGCCAGCTTATTGTAGGCGATGCCCCGCTGTTTGCATAGCGTGGAAATTCGCAAAATCAGGATTTCAGAATATGTCATAAGCGCCGTCCCCTACCTGGACAGCCTCAGCACCAGCTCCTCCAGGCCCCGAAGCCCGTTGTGAAAGCCGCTGCCATTATCCAGCGCCATGTCCGCGATGCTGCGGTAAATGGGCATGCGCTCCCCATAGATGCGTTCAATCTCCTCCCGGCCCTTCTGGGCCAGCAGCGGGCGCTTCTCCGCCCGGATGTCCATCATGATGTCGTCGATGGGGCGGTCGATCAGCACGATGTACCCATGATCCTTCATGATGCGCCGGTTTTCCTCCCGCAGGGCCACGCCGCCGCCGGTGGAGATCATCCCCGGGGTGGCGTTGATCAGCTGTTGCAAAAGCCGGGTTTCTCCGTCCCGAAAGGCCTTTTCTCCATAGATTTCGTAGATCTGGGCCGTATTCATGCCGGTCCGCTCGGTCAAATAAGCGTCCGTGTCCAGATATGGCATCTGCAATTTCAGCGCGACCCTTCGGCCCAGCGCGCTTTTCCCGCTGCCGGGCATCCCCACCAAAAAGATGTGACGGTCCATGCTGGCTTCCTCCTTAGTGCTCACGGGTTCCCCGTGGATCTCCAACAATTATTGGGCGCTCTCCCAGTGGGAGGCCGGCTCCCCGGACTGTAAATTGAATTGGAATGTAACCCCTTCCCCGCCGGGAAGCAAACGGATGGTTTGCCCATGCATCTCCATAATCTGCTTGCAGATGCTCAGTCCAAGGCCGGTTCCCTTCCCGGACGTATGTGCCTTGTCAGCCTTATAAAACCGCTCAAAGATGTGCGGTCGATCCACCTCCAGAATCGGGGCGCCGTCATTATGGATGGACACTGATACCCTATCATGCACCAAAACAGTATGAATTGTCAAGTTCCCCCGTTCATTCACAAACTTCAGCGCATTGTCCACCAGGTTGTGGAGCACCTGGACGATCCGGTCCTGGTCCGCCTTCACCAGGCAGGGTTCCCGCTCAAACTCCAGGTGGACGTTCAGCTTCTTGGCCTCCATGTCCGCCATGCGGCCGATGAGCACCCGCCGGATGGACTCGTTGATGTCGTACACCGTCAGGTTCAGAGCCTCCGCGCCCTTGTCCATGCGGCTGAGCTGGAGAAGGTCCTGGATCAGGCTTTTTAAGCGCAGGGCCTCATCGTTGACGATGGCCAGGTACCTGGGGTGTTCCTCCTGGGGAATGGTACCGTCCAGCATGCCCTCCGCAAAGCCGTGGATGCTGGTGACCGGAGAGCGCAGCTCATGGCTCACGTTGGCCACAAACTCCCGGCGGTTCTCCTCCACCTGCTGGAGCTTTTCGGACATCACGTTGAAAGCCCCCGCCAGCTGGCGCACCTCGTCCACCCCCGTCACCTGGGCCCGCTGGCTGAACTGGCCCTGGCTCATGGCCTCCGCCGCCCGGGTGATGACGGTGAGGGGCCTCACGATGGCCCGGGTGTAGAACGCCGCGCTCACCAGGGCCAACAGCGAGGCCAAGGCGAAGCCAAACATCACCTGGATCAGAATGCCCCGGTATTCCGCTTCAATGAGCTGGGCGCTGGTATGGATGAACACCGCCCCCAGCACCCTGTCCTGCTGGACCCAGGGCACCGCCACCGTGAAGATGAGCCCCCGCTGGGCGTTGACGATCCGGGTCTGAATCTCCTTGCCTGTCAGCACATCCCGCAGAACCTCCGTCACGTCGGAAGCGGCCAGGCTTTGCACCGTATCCGGGTTGCTTTTCATGGCGCTCATCATGTTGTCCATCACCCGGCCGTTCCGGTCCACGATCAAAATGTAGGCCCCATAGTCCTGAAACACTGCCTGGGCCTTCCACTGGAGGTAAGCGCTGGTGGGGGTGTCCAGGTTCAGGTACTGGCTGAGGGTGGAATCTCCCATGCGGCTGGCCAGAAAGGCGATTTCCCGGGCCTGCACCAGCAGGCTTTCCATCCGGGAGGCGGTCATATTGCTCCGGATGGCCACAATGGAAAACGCCGCGCCGATGAACACCACCGCCACGATCATGGCCAGAAACAGGGCCAGCAGCCGCCCAAACAAGCTATGTAACAAAATCTCCCCCCGCTATGCCTTGTACTCGAATTTGTAGCCTACCCGCCACACGGTATGGATTTCCCAGCCGTAGCGCTCGCAGCCGGGCAGCTTCTCCCGCAGCCGCTTGATGTGCACGTCCACAGTGCGGCTGTCCCCGAAGAAATCAAAGCCCCATACCCGCTCCAACAGCTGCTCCCGGGTGAATACCATATTGGGGTGGGAGGCCAGGTAGTACAGCACCTCCAGCTCCTTGGGGGGCATCTCCACCCCCCGGCCCTCATAGGTCACCTCGTAGCGGGCCAGGCTCACCGTCAGCTGGGGAAAGGACACGATGTCCTCCGTCCCTTCCACGGCGCACTCCCCGGCGCTACGCCGCAGCACCGCCTTCACCCGGGCCACCAGTTCCTTGTTTTCAAAGGGCTTGGTGATGTAGTCGTCCGCTCCCAGCTCCAGGCCCAGCACCTTGTCAAAGGTTTCGTCCTTGGCGGTAAGCATGATCACCGGGACCTTGCCGGCCTTGCGGATCTCCTTGAGCACCTGCAAGCCGTCTATGCCGGGCAGCATCACATCCAGCAGCACCAGATCCGGCTGCCTTTTGCGGAAGCTGGCCAGGGCCTCGTCCCCCCGGGCGGCCCCGCTCACCTCAAAGCCTTCCTTTTCCAGGTACAGACGCACCAGGTGGCTGATGTTCCCATCGTCGTCCACCAGCAAGATTCTCTGCTTATCGCTCATTGGCTTCCTCCTTGGGCCATGGGATGGGGGCTTATTTCAGCTTCACCACGGTGACGCCCTGCTCCCCCTCGCCATAGATCCCGTCCCGGTAGCTTTTCACGTGCATGTGCTTCATCAGATGCCGCTGGATGCCCGTGCGCAGCACCCCCGTGCCCTTGCCGTGGATGATGCTTACCTCCTGGAGCCCGGCCAAGGTGGCCTCGTCCAGGTAGGTGTCCACGGCGGGCAAGGCCTCGTCCAGGGCCAGGCCCCGCACGTCCACCTCCATGGGCACGGTGCGGGCGGCGGTGCCGGTGCTGGACAGCACCCGGGAGGCCTTCTCCTTGGGCGGCTCCACGATTTTCAGCTGGGTGAGGTGGGCCTTCAGCTTCATGATCCCCGCCTGAATCTGCACCTCGCCCTTGCCGTCTGGCAAGGACAGCACGGTGCCCTTGGTTTTCAGGTGCACCACTTCCACGGTTTCCCCGATCCGCACGGTTTTGGGCGGGGTGAAGGCGAACTCATTGGGCTGGGCCAGGCCCTCGGACAGGGCGTCGATGCCCTGCTCCATGCGCTTTTGCAAGGCCTGGGCCTGGGCCACCGGCGAATTGGCCTGCTTGCGCAGGGCCTTCAAATCCCCGATGATGCCCTCCGCCTCCCGCCGGGCGTTTTCCAGCACCCGCTTGGCTTCCTCCTTGGCCTTTTGCATATGCTTTTGCCTGTTCTGCTCCATCTCCCGGCGCAGCTTTTCGGCCTCGTCCCGCAGACGGACGGTTTCCTGCCGGGTTTCCTCCGCCAGGGCCCGCTCCCGCTCCGCCACCTGCCGGTGGTATTCCGCGTTGGCGATCACGTCCTCAAAGCGGATGTCCTCCTTGGACAGCAGCGCCCGGGCGTCGTTGATGAGCTCCTCCGGCAGGCCCAGCTTCCGGGAGATTTCAAAGGCGTTGCTCTTGCCGGGGATGCCGATGGACAATCGGTAGGTGGGCCGAAGGGATTGCACGTCAAACTCCACGCTGGCGTTTTCAATGCCGGGGGTGCTGAGGGCAAAGGCTTTCAGCTCGCTGTAGTGGGTGGTGGCCATGGAGCGGACGCTCCGCTTCAGCAGGCTGGTGAGGATGCTCTGGGCCAAGGCCGCGCCCTCGGTGGGGTCCGTGCCGGCCCCCAGCTCGTCAAAGAGCACCAAATCCCGCTGGGTCACCTGGGTCATGATCTCCACGATGTTCTTCATATGGGAGGAGAAGGTGGACAAAGACTGCTCGATGGACTGCTCGTCCCCAATGTCCGCGAAAACCCGGTGGAACACCGCCAGCTCCGTGCCCAGCTGGGCGGGCACATGAAGCCCGGCCTGGGCCATGAGGGTGAACAGCCCCACGGTTTTCAGCGTCACGGTTTTGCCGCCGGTATTGGGCCCAGTGATGATGAGGGCGGTGAAGGCGTCCCCCAGCCACAGATCGCTGGGCACCACCTTCTGGGGGTCGATGAGGGGATGGCGGCCCCGGACGATCTTGATAAACCCCCGCTGGTTCAGCTTGGGCAGCACCGCGGACATCTCCCGGGCCAGCAGCCCCTTGGCAAAGGCCAAATCCAGCTGGGTCAGCAGGTCGATGTTGGTGCGGACCGCGTCCCCGTGGGGGGCGATCTGCTGGGAGAGGGCTTGCAAAATCCGGGCGATCTCCAGCTGCTCCTTGGCCCGAAGCTGCTTTAGGTCGTTGCCCATCTCCACCACCACCATGGGCTCGATGAACAGAGTGGCTCCGCTGGAGCTTTGGTCGTGCACCAGGCCCGGAACGCTGGAGCGGTACTCCTGCTTCACGGGGATGCAGTAGCGGTCCCCCCGCATGGTGATGATGGTGTCCTGGAGGTATTTGGAGAAGGTGGCGTTGCGGATCATGCCGCTGAGCTTCTCCCGCATCCGCTCGTTGGCGGAGCGAATCTGCCGCCGGAGCTGGTAGAGGTCCGCCGAGGCCCGGTCGGCAATCTCCTCTTCGCTGAGGATGGCGTTGGAAATCTCCTGCTCCAGGCTGGGCAAGGAGGTGAGGCGGCTGGCCAGGCCCGTGAGAATGGGCGTGTCCTCCCGGTCCTTCACCAAGGCGGTGCGGGCCGCCCGGGCGGCCCGCAGGCAGCCCGCCACGTCCAGCAAGGCCCGGGGTCCCAAAGAGGCTCCCTTTTGGGCCAAGGTCACCTGCTCCCGCACGTCTCCGTAGGGGATCAAGGGCTGCCCACCCAAAAAGGACAGCATCACCGTGGCCTCCTCGGTTTCCTCCAAAGCCCGGCGGACCTCCGAAAAATCCTCATAGGGGCGCAAGGCGCGGCATTTTTCAGCGCCCAGCTCCGTCACGGCCAGGCCTGCCAACCGCTCCCGAATCTTCTCAAACTCCAGCACCCGAAGCGCACGGTCTTCCATGGCGGCAAATGTCCTTTCTGGATCAGCGTTCCTGGGGATCGTTCCCGGTTTATTCCACGCCCCGGAGCAAATGCCCCGCTGTGGTGGGGATATCCTGCCCCGCCTCCCGGGCGGGAAGGGGCCGGCCCGCCGCCAGGGCCCCATAGGCCCGAACCAAGGCCACCTGCTCTCGGGGGCTTTCCACCGTGAGGCTCACCAGCATCCCGGCCCCCAGCAAGCGGCGCTTGTCCTCATGCTCCCGCAAATCCGTGGGCAAGGCGTTATATACGTTTAGGATGCAGCCCTCTTGGGTCACGGTGCGGCTCAGGGGAAAGCGGTACCCCTTGCGATCCACCATTTCAGCTTTTTCTCGGCCACAGGCCATGCCTCCGCCCCGGCACAGGGTACAGGCCGCCCGGCCATCTGCCAAATTTTTTACTACCCTCTCCGGGCAGTGGTGAATCAACATTATGCGTTCCCGGCCATAAATTGTTAGCAGCCGGGGGATGGGGCCCTTGGGCAGCGCCGCCAGTTCCCCATAGCTCCATTCCGGCCAGAGCAGGAAAAAGCTGGGATTGCTTTGGGACAGCGCCCTCAATGCCAAAGAGTTGGTGGCCGGCACGCCGCTTCCCAGGGCCACCGGCAAAGGCAGCTCCAGCCCCAGCTGGCCCACGCTGCCCACAGCCACACCCCCCAGCCTGGAGGCGTGGGCCCGGATCAAAGGCACGATCTCCTCCAAGGCAGCCTGGGACAGGAAGGGGGCCAGCGCCAGCCAGGTTCCCTGGGGAAGGCCGGACAAGGCCGCATTGAAGGTCTCTGTCCGCCAATCCCAGGGCTCAAACAGCAGCAAGGAGGCTCCCGCCTCCTGAAGGGCTCCGGCCATGGCCGGGTCCCGGAAGGATACCGCAATACCCTCTCCCCAGGGGCCCGGTCGAGGAGGCGCGGCTTGGAGATGCGCGGCTTGGAGCAAGGCTTTGGGACTGGCAATCGGAAGCCCCTTCCACTGGGCATCCCGGCACCACGACTCCTTTTTCAGGCCGAAAAACGCCGAAGCCCGGGCCTTTTCCATGGCCTCCACCGTATTGCGCCTCAGGGCGTTCAGGCTGCTCACCGGGGCGAAAAGCCCTTCCGCCAGCTCTATCTGGAAATCCCCGTCCTCCTCCAGCACAAAGGGAGTGCCCCCCAGCTTGCTTAGCTGCCTGCGCACCTCCTCCCGGGTGGCGCTTCGGCTTTGGGCAGGGGCAACCACGTCCCCGTCCACTGTGACCTTCACATTCCCGGCGGCCATGGACAATTGCATGGGGCGGCCCTCCGCCAGCACCGCCCGCATCTGCACCGGCAGGGGCTTGTCCTGGCACAGGGCCTTGGCCCAGGCCATCTGCCTTTCCTCCGTCAGGCGGAATACCTCGTCCCCCACCCGGGCCTGTATGCCGGGACGGAGGCGCAGCACCGCTTCCTCCCCGGCGCCCCGCTCCGGGCCCGCGTAGCGGAGCTCCACATCCTGGCCGCCCCGCAGCTGCAAGCCGTCCCCATCCCCCAGGGGCCGCCGGAGCTTGATCCGGGCCAGATTGCCGCTGACAGAGGCGATCTTCCCCATGGGCAGGCCCCCGTGGCCCACCCGGCCCGGGTCCGCCAGGGCCGCGTCCTGATCCCCGCCCCCATGGCCCCGGGTAAAGCCGCCCCGGTGGAAGGCCTGCATCAGCCATTCCCGCTCCCCCTGGTCCATGGGGGCGGCCTGGCCCTTTGCCATTTCGTCCAGGGCACGGCGGTAGCTTTCCACCACCACCGCCACGTATTCCGGGCGCTTCAAGCGCCCCTCGATCTTGAAGGCGTTGACCCCGGCCTTTGCCAGCAAAGGCAGCTGATCCCGCAGGCACAGATCCCGCAGAGACAGCAGCGCGCCCTTTCTCTCCCCCAGGCGCAGCTCCTGGCGGCAGGGCTGGGCGCAGCGCCCCCGGTTCCCGCTCCGCCCCCCGGCCATGGAGGACATCAGACACTGACCGCTGACGCTGGAGCACAGCGCCCCATGGACGAATACCTCCAGCGCCACCCCCTGGCCCGCCGCTTTGGCGATTTCCGCCAAGGAGCACTCCCGGGCCAGCACCACCCGGTGAAAGCCCATGCCCTTGGCCCAGCGCACCCCTGTGGCGTTGTGCAAGGCCATCTGGGTGCTGGCGTGGAGGTCCAAGGTGGGGAAATACTCTTTGGCCAGCGCCGCCACGCCCAAGTCCTGCACGATGACGGCGTCCGCCCGGGCCTGGGCGATGGTTCCCAAAGCGGCGTATACCGCCTCCAGCTCTCCTTCCTTCACCAAGGTGTTCACCGTCACATGGACCCGCACCTGGTGGAAATGGGCGTACTGGACCGCCCGGGCCAGCTGTTCCCCGTCGAAATTGGCTGCCGAGGCCCTGGCGCTGAAGGCGCTGAACCCCAAATACACCGCGTCCGCCCCGGCGCATACAGCGGCTTGCAAAGCCTCCTGGCCGCCCGCAGGCGCCAGGAGCTCGGGCAGGTTCCCCTTAGCAAATGCTTTCATACGCTTTCATTATAAGGCATTCAGCGCTTTCTTTCAATCCCGGGGAGAAAAAAGCGGGGGATGGCAAAGGCGCAGAGCATGGCCGCTCTGCGCCGGAAGGCAAGAGGTGGCTAAACCCCAACCCCCGCCTATTACAGCTTGTCGAAAGGATACGCCTGCCCCTGGGTCTCCACCCGGATGCTCCGGATCTTCTGGGGAGTCACAGGCCGGTCCCCCCGGTCCGTGGGCTGCGCCACGATGGCGTCCGCCACCTCCCCCCCCTGGGTCACCTTGCCAAAGGCCGCGTAGGAGCCGTCCAGGTGGGGGCTGGTGCTGGTCATCACAAAGAACTGGGAGCCAGCGGAATCGTTCATCATGCTTCGGGCCATGCTCAGCACCCCATGGGTGTGCTTGAGGGGGTTTTGTACGCCGTTTTTGGCAAATTCGCCCTTGATGTGATACCCCGGCCCGCCGGTGCCGCTGCCCTGGGGGCAACCGCCCTGGATCATGAACCCGGGAATGCACCGGTGAAAGATCAGCCCGTCGTAAAACCCGCTGTTGGCCAGCTCAATGAAATTCCCCACCGACTGGGGGGCGATATCCGGGTACAGCTCGCCGCTCATCACGCCGCCGTTTTCCATGGTGATGGTAAAGGTTGGATTGGACACCCTATCTCTTCCCTTCCGCGCCATTGTGGCAATGGCTTTTTGCGCCCCGCGCCGGTCCAGTATACCAGATTTGGGTAAAGATGGAAAGCGCGGCTTCCCGCCGGGGCCGCGGCCAAAAGGCCGCCCAAAACGGGACGGCCTTTTTTCCTGCGCTCAGTGGAGCAGCTTGCTCCGCCCCATGGGGGGCTCCCGCTTTTCCAAGCGAAACAAGGGCTTGTTCTCCATCCGGCGGGCTTCCTCCTCCCGGGGCTCGCTTTCCTCCACGATGCGCTGGGCTTCCTTCTCCATGGCGGCCCTCCTTTCGGGCTTTGGCTGCAACAGCCTTTCCCTCAGGCTTCCCCGCGGGCTCAGAGCTCATGCACCGCCTGGACCACCGCCCGGGGATTTTCCGCCTTGAAAAACGCGGTGCCCATCACCAAGGTGTCCGCTCCGGCCTGGACCAGCAGCGGGGCGTTTTCCACGGTAATGCCCCCGTCCACCTGAATTTCTCCCCCAAAGCCCAAAGCGCGCAGCCGGCGGATCTTCTCGATCTGGGAGGGCATCAGCTTCTGGCCCCCAAAGCCCGGCTCCACGCTCATCACCAAAATCAAATCCAGCCGGTCAAAATAGGGCGCCAAGGCCGAGGCGGGGGTGGCGGGCCGCAAGGACGCGCCCACTTTCAGGCCCATATCCCGAATCCTGGCCAGGCTTTCCTCAAAGCCCCTGGCTTCCACATGGACCGTAAGATGGTCCGAGCCCGCCTTGGCGAAGGCCTCCAGCAGCGTCAGGGGGTTTTCCACCATCAAATGGGTGTCGTACACCGCGTTTATCTCCCGCCTGAGCCCCTCCAGCACATGGGGCCCAAAGGACAGGTTGGGCACAAACACCCCGTCCATGATATCAAAATGCAGATAATCGCATCCTGTGTCCACCACCAGCTGCCCCGCCTCCCCCAGGCGCAGCACATCCCCGGCCAAAATGGACGCCGCCAGCTTACTCATACCGTTCCCTCCATGCCTTTTGTACCTTTTGCAGCAAAAGATGGTACCGCCCAAGCCGCTCCCCGGAGATCTCCCCGTCCTGAGCGGCTTTCAGCACCGCGCAGCCCGGCTCGCTGCCATGGTAGCAGGGCGTGAATTTGCACAGCCCCTCATAGGGGGCAAACTCGGGGTAGAACTCCTTCAGGCGGATGGGCTCCAGGTTTTCCCAGGGCTCCAGCAAACTGAACCCCGGCGTGTCCAGCACCGTAAAATCCCCCTGGGACAGCAGCTGCACATGGCGGGTGGTGTGCCTTCCACGGCCGATTTTGCGGCTGACCTCCCCCGTTTCCAAGGTCAGCCCCGTAATCTTGCCCAGCAGCGTGCTCTTGCCCACCCCGGACTGCCCCGCGAAGCAGCAGATGCCCCGGGCCATGACCCGGGCCACCTCCTGAAGCCCCTGCCCCGTTTGGGCGCTGGCCTGGAGGATGGGTAAATCCAACCCATGATACATCTGCCGGGCCTGGGAGGCAAGCTCCGGGTCCAAATCGCACTTGTTCACCACCAGCGCCGGCGCGATGCCCTGCTCATAGGCCATGGCCAGCAGCAGGTCCACCAGCAGATAATCCGGGGCGGGCTGGGGGGCGATCACCACCAACACAGAGCGGACATTGGCCACCGGCGGGCGCGGCAGCACGCTGTCCCGGGGCAAAATCTCCTCCAGCCAGCCGTGCTCCTCCCCCTTGTCCGGGGTGTAGAGCACCCGATCCCCCACCAAAGGGATCATGTTCAGCTTGCGCAGCTTGCCCTTGGCCCGCAGCACATGGAGCTGCCCATCCTCCCCCTGGACGTAGTATAGGCCCCCCACGCCTTTCACAATGAAGCCCCGGGGCAACGGGTCCCTTGCCATGGTCACTGCAGCTGAACCTCCCGTTCATCCCAAAGCGCGTCGTCGATATAAATACGGCATACCAGCGTCCCCTCCACATCCGAGGACAGGGGCACCAGCAAAGAGGTGGCCGAGGTGCTGGCGGGCACCAGGCTGGCATACTGCTCCACCTCCTGGCCCTGCTCTACCAGCACGACCCGGAGGGTGCGGCTCTGGGCCGCCTCGGGCAGGCGCACGCTCACCTCCGAGTGGTAGCCCTTGCCCTTCTTGGCGATGGTCAACGTCACCTGGGCGTTCAAAATCGCCATGGTCCCCGCCGTGGGGGACTGGGCCACCACCTGGCCCACCAGCTTCTCATCCTCCACCTCGGCGTATTCCAGCTTGCCCACCATCAGGCGGTTCTCCTGCAGCAGGGCGGACGCTTCCTCGTAATGCTTGCCGGAGGCGTCCGGCACCATGGTGATGCCGCCGGAGACGGTGATCTCCACCTCCATGCCCACAGGGCAGGGCTGTCCCCCCAGGGGGTTTTGGGAAATCACCTGGTCCACAGGCTCCGTGGAGGCGATTTTGAACACCACCACCCCCAGACCCTTTTCCTTGATCCTGGCGGTGGCCTTCTCCAAAGGCATGCCCGCCACGTTGGGGGTCAAAGAGGTCACGGGCCCCAGGCTCACCGTCACCACCACGCTGTCCCCCTTCACCATGGGGGTATCGGGCTCAGGAATCTGGGAGATCACCGTTCCCGCCGGAATGTTGTCGTGGTTGATCTCCATCCGCTGCAGGTTGAGACCGGCCCGGCGGGCCAAGGCCTGGGCCTCCTCCACCCCCATGTTCACCAGCTCCGGGGCCACCGCGCTGGTGGTCACCTGGTTATAAATCTGGATGATTCCTAAAGCCAATACCCCCAGCACCGATACCATCAGCACCATGGTAAGCCACCACGCCGGCCTGCGCCGGAGGGCGGGGCGGGAGGGGCTGCCGCGGCTGGTTTGAGACCCCGCTGCCCGGGGCTCCGGGGCGCGCTTGGGCTGCCCGTTGACCGGGGGCTTGGGCTTCACGGCGCAGGAGGCCCCGGGAACCAAAGCGCCGGAGGGGTCCTCCTTGCCGTCCCGGGCCCGGGCCAGGGCGTCGGCCATCTCCCGGGCGCTCTGGTAGCGCTTCTTGGGGGATTTCTCCAGGGCCCGCATCACCACGGCCACCACCGCAGTTGGCACCTGGGGGTTGAAGTCCCCGATGGGCGGCGGAGTGGCTTTGATGTGCTGCATGGCCACGGCCACGGGGGTATCCCCGGAAAAGGGCACGTGGCCGGTGAGCATCTCGTAGAGCACCACGCCGGTGGAGTAGAGATCGCTGGTGGAATCCACCACCGCGCCGGTGGCCTGCTCCGGAGAGGAATAGTGGACGGAGCCCACCACCGTATCCTTCTTGCCGATGGTGAGGGCGTTGGTCATCCGGGCGATGCCGAAATCCGCCACCTTCACATGGCCGTCGCTGTGCACCAGCACGTTCTGGGGCTTGATATCCCGGTGGACGATGCCGTTGTCGTGGGCGTGCTGGAGGGCGCTGAGGATGCGGATGGTGATCTGGATGGCGGTGTTGGTGCTTAGGCAGCCCTTTTGGCGGATGATCTCCTTGAGGGTGTTGCCGCTGACATACTCCAGCACCAAATAGCGGTATTCCCCCTCCACCCCCACGTCCAGCAGGTTCACGATGTTGTGGTGGGACATCAGGCTGGCGGCCTGGGCCTCCCGCTGGAACCGCTCCAAAAACTCCTTGTCGCTATTATATTCACTTTTGAGGATTTTCACCGCCACGCTGTGGCC
>JARKQO010000222.1 GCA_029974855.1 Eubacteriales bacterium | reverse complement strand
GGAGAAGATGAAACACGATTATGACCACAACGCCACCGAGGGCATTGGCATTTTGAACGTGAACGCCCGGCTCCGGCTGTACTACGGCAACGCGTGCACGCTGCACATCCACAGCGCCGAGGCGGAGGGCACCCAGGTCTGGTTCGAGATCCCCAGGCATCAAGGGGCAAAGGAGGCGGCGCATGTATAAGGCAATCATCGTGGACGACGAGGAGGACATCCGCTACCTGCTTCGCCATCTGCTGGAAAAGGGGCGGCTGGGGGTTGCCGTGGCCGGGGAAGCCGCAAGCGGCGACGACGGGCTGGCCCTTTGCCGGAAGCTGTGCCCGGACATGGTGCTGGCCGACATCCGGATGCCCGGGCTGGACGGCCTGGAAATGGTGGAGAAAATCAAAAAAATCTCACCCCACATCCAGGTGATCCTCATCAGCGGATACAGCTACTTCTCCTACGCCCAAAAGGCCATCCAGCAGGGGGCCGCCGCCTATCTGCTCAAGCCCGTCGAGGAGGAGGAGCTGTATGAGGTCATCGGCCGGGTGAAGGGGCAGCTTCAGGCGAAGCGCCAGGAGAGGGAAAACCGGGCCAGGATGGAGGCGGAGCTGAAAAAGTTGCAGCGGGGCTTGCAACAGGAGGTCCTGCCCCAGGTGGCGGAGGAGATCAGCCACCAGCAGGTCCGCCAGGCGCTGCACTATATCCACGAAAACTACTGTACGGACATCACTCTGGAAAAGGCCGCGGACGCCATTTTCATGAACGCCGCCTACTTTTCCGTGCTGTTCAAGAAGGAGACGGGCAAGAGCTTCGTGAGCTACGTGAACGGCCTGCGGATGAAGCAGGCGAAGCAGCTGATCCAGGCCGGGAGGTTCAAGGTGGCCGAGGTGGCCCACATGACGGGGTTCAACGACGTGGGGTATTTTAACCGGGTATTCAAAAAGCACTACGGCCTCTGCCCCAGGGAATGCCAAAACAGCGGGCGGAATCCATAAATTGTCCCATGAATCTTTAATTTGTCGAATTGTTTTTGTGCAAACGCTCTATATAATGGGGAGTGTGATCACACAAAATCC
>JARKQO010000221.1 GCA_029974855.1 Eubacteriales bacterium | reverse complement strand
AGTACAAGGACTACGGGAATCAGGGCAATCAGGATCATCAGGTGCGCGGAAGCGGAAAGCTGCCGGATCATGGCCCAGTCTCCCTTCCCTCAAAGGCCGTGGAAGAAATTAGGGCTATTATGTCAAAAGAACGGGCGGAGGTCAACCTTGATTTTTGGGAGGGGGGGAGAGGGATGCCCTTGCGTCAAGGGGAGTTCTATCAACCTTTCCTTGGTGACCGGCTGTTTTTTTGCGGTTTTTCTTGCCAAATCCCTTATCGGAATGCGCGCGGCGCGTTTTCATCAACCCAGCGTAGACCCAAACTCCCGAAGGGCGTCCATCACCACCCGCATGGATGCCAACGTGCTTCCCGGGTTGATCACCCCCGCCGTATCCAGGCACAGCCCCCGTATCCCATGCTCCCTTGCGGTCATGCAATCCTTCCGGACCGCCGCCCGAATCGCCTCCCCGTCGCCGGACAAAAAGGTCATGGGATGAAGGCAGCCGTCAATCCGGGCCCCAGGCAGATACCGGCGGATCTTCTCCATGGGCACGGAGGGCCCCAGGTTGCAGACGGTCAGCGCCAGCGGCGTCAGGCATGGCAATACCCGCTCCACGTCCGAATCCGCGTGTAAATACCGCTGATCCTCCGCTTTGGGGCAAAACGCATCCAGCACGGCCCCCATGGTTGGCAGCGCAAAGGCTTCCACCATCTCCGGGGTCAGCAGGCTCATATCATCGTCGGCAAAGGAAAAGCCCCCCGGCGCGGTCTGCGGATCAAAGCCGGCCTCTTCATCCATGATCCGGCCCATCCCGATGATGACGCGCTCCACAGTTTCACGAAAGCGCTCAAACAGCTCCGGCGCAGCATAGTACAGGAACACAAAAGCTTCCACCCCCATCAGGCCGGTAGCCAGGGTGACGGGGCCGCGCAAATGCCGGAGTTGGCCCGGCCGCATGCCATAGCGCTCCCACACCCGGCGCTTCTCTGCCTCCCAGCCCGGGGGCAGGAGAAAGGCCCGCAAATCCATTTTATCCACCCGGTCCAGCGCTTTTTCCAGCGCCTGGGCCGTGGTCAGGTCCCCCGACAGCCACAGCCCGCTATGGGGCTGGTAGTGATACCTGCCGCCGAAAACCTCCCCGATCCGCTGAATCGGCGGCAAGACCTCCTGGGAGGACCTGGCCGGCAAGTTGGTCAGCCGCTT
>JARKQO010000209.1 GCA_029974855.1 Eubacteriales bacterium | reverse complement strand
ATGAAGTCGTAAGGGAAGGGGAAAAAGGTTCAGTTGGGAAATAAAAACTTTTTGGGCCCGGGCCCGGCCCCTCCCAGCCAAAAGGCCCCGCCCTCCCAAGGGAGAACGGGGCCCCGCGGTTGGCCGGATGTCAGTCCAGCGCCTTGTCGTCGTTGGCTTTTTTGATCATGGCCACAGCCTCTTCAAAGGGCATGGCGCCCACGTTGTCCCCCTTGCGGTTTCGCACGGTGACGGTGCGCTCCTGGGCCTCCCGGTCCCCCGCCACCAGCATGTAGGGAATCTTTTCCATCTGGGCCTCCCGCACCTTGAAGCCGATCTTCTCGTTGCGCAAATCGCATTCCGCCCGCAGGCCCGCCTGCCGCAGGGCAGCCTCCACCTCCTTGGCAAAGGCGTCGGAGCGTTCGGTGATGGTGAGGATCCGCACCTGGGTGGGGCTGAGCCAGGTGGGCATGGCCCCGGCGTACTTCTCCAGCAGCAAGGCCAAGGTCCGCTCATAGCAGCCCAAGGAGGTGCGGTGCAGCACCACCGGGTGCTTCTTTATGCCATCCCGGTCGGTATACTCCATGCCAAAGCGCTCCGCCAGCTGGAAGTCGATCTGGATGGTGATGAGGGTGTCCTCCTTGCCGTGGACGTTCTTCATCTGAATGTCCAGCTTGGGGCCGTAGAAGGCCGCCCCCCCCTCCGCCTCCACATAGCGCAGGCCGATGTCGTCCAAAATCTTGCGCATCTCGTTCTGGCTGTTCTCCCAGTCCTTGGGATCGCCGATGTACTTCTCCCGGTTGTTCTCGTCCCACTTGCTGAAGCGGTAGGTCACGTCCCGGTCCATGCCCAAGGTTTTCAGGATGTACTGGGCCAAGTCCAGGCAGCCCCGGAACTCCTCCTCCACCTGCTCCGGCGTACAGGCCAAATGCCCCTCGCTGATGGTGAACTGGCGCACCCGGATCAGCCCGTGCATCTCCCCGCTGCTTTCGTTGCGGAACAACGTGCTGGTTTCGCTGAGGCGCATGGGTAAATCCCGGTAGCTGCGGGTGCGGTTCAGGTAGGCCTGGAACTGGAAGGGGCAGGTCATGGGCCGCAAAGCGAACACCTCCGCCTCCTCGTCCTTCTCGTCCCCCATGATGAACATGCCGTCCCGGTAATGGTCCCAGTGGCCGCTGATCTTGTACAAATCCCGCTTGGCCATGAGCGGGGTTTTGGTTTGCAAGTAGCCCCGCCGCTCCTCCTCGTCCTCCACCCAGCGCTGCAACAGCTTGATCACCGTGGTGCCCTTGGGCAGCAAAATGGGCAGGCCCTGGCCAATGTAGTCCACGGTGGTGAAATACTCCAGCTCCCGGCCGATCTTGTTGTGGTCCCGGCGCTTCATGTCCTCCAGGCGCTCCAAATGCTCCGCCAGCTGCTCCTTGGTGGGGAAGGCGGTGCCGTAGATGCGCCGCAGCATCTTGTTCTTCTCGCTGCCCCGCCAGTAGGCCCCGGCCATCTGGGTCAGCTTGAAGGCCTTGATGTAGCTGAGGTTTGGCAGATGGGGCCCCGCGCACAGATCCAAAAAGTCCTCCATCTGGTAGAAGGACAGCACCGCGTCCTCGGGCAGGTCCTGGATCAGCTCCACCTTATAGGGCTCCCCGGCCTCCTCCATCTGCCGGATGGCCTCCTGCCGGGGCAAGGTAAAGCGCACAGGCCGGATGCTCTTTTTGGCCAGGTGCTGCATTTCCTTTTCGATTTTGGCCAAATCCTCCAGGGTGAAGGCCTCGTCCACGTCAAAGTCGTAGTAGAAGCCGTTTTCAATGGCCGGGCCAATGGCCAGCTTGGCGGCGGGGAACAGCTTCTTCACCGCCATGGCCATCAGGTGGCTGGCGCTGTGGAAGAACACCTTGCGGCCCGCCTCGTCCTCAAAGGTCAGGGGCTCCACCTTCTGGCTCCGGTCAACGGGGGCGAACAGGTCGCATAGCTTCCCGTCCTCCAGCCGCACAGCCAGGTACTTCTTGAATTCCTCCGGCTCAAGGGCCCTCAGCAGGTCCCCCACGCTGCTGTTTTCCTCTACCTCGTGGATCGTTCCGAACATTTCCAGCTTCATGGTCTTTCTCCTCTATTTCTTCCTTGATTCAGGCTTGGGCTTGCTCTTCCGGCTCCGGCTCCGGGCCCTTGCTCACCGTGTCCAAACGGCTTTTCAGGACCCTGGCGGGCGCCCCGCCCACCACCGCGTAAGGGGGCACGTCCCGGGTCACCACCGCCCCGGCCCCCACGATGCAGCCGTCCCCCAGGCGAATCCCCGGCATAATCGTCACCCGGCTGCCGATCCAGCAATCGTTCCCGATGACCACGGGGCTCACGGCGGTGAGCCCTTGCCGGTTCATGGGGATGTCCGTGCGGTCCGTCCGGTGGGTGCTGGTGTAGATGATGCAGTCCGGCCCCATCATCACGTCGTCGCCGATTTGGGTTCCCTCCCCCACCGAGGCGTTGACGCCGATGCCGGAGCGGTCCCCCAAGGACACGCCCCGGCCGAAGGAGGCGTTCCTCTCCACATTGACGTCCTTGCCGCAATGGGCCAGCATCTCCCTGGCGCAAAAGGCCCGTATCCGCCTGGCCCCGAAGCTGAACGGGCTGTCTGACAGCGGCATGCGCCGCGCCACCAGCCTGTACAGCACCCTGGCCGCCACGCCCCTTGGTCCCATGGCGTTCCCTCCCTGCCGGGCCCTTCAGCCCTTTCTTTCCGGGGACAGAAAACCGCCCCCACATCGCTGCGGGGGCGGACGAAATTCGTTCGCGGTTCCACCCTGCTTGGAAGCAACGGTTGCTTCCCCTCATTGCGGCGCTGTATCGGGCGCCACGCGTTCCCATCGGCGGGTGGTGTCCGCTGCGGTTCCCGGCCCGCCGCTTTCAGCCTGGGCGGCGGTCTCTTTGGCCGTTTCTCACAGGGCGCGTCCCGCGTCATTTGAGATGGGGATAGCATAGCACCCCCCGGGGAGGATGTCAAGGGCCGGGAAGGCGGCCTGCGCTCATTTTCTCGGCCTTGTTCCAAAGGGGAGCGGGCGGCGCGGCTCCCCGGGAAGAAAAAGTCCCTTTTTGTTTACATCCTGCCGCCCTCCCATTCCTTTTCCCTTTCCCAAATTCATGCTATAATGGGAAGCCGAAGGGCCCTCCGTCTGCGGGGGCCATCCACGGGAAAGGAACAAACAGCGCAATGGCAAGCAAAAAACCGATTCTTCTGATCATGGCGGCGGGCATGGGCAGCCGGTACGGCGGTTTGAAGCAGATGGACCCGGTGGGGCCCGACGGGGAGCTGATTTTGGATTATTCCCTGTACGACGCCAGGCGGGCGGGCTTTGAGCGGGCGGTCATCGTGGTGAAGCGGGAGATGGAGCGGGACTTCCGGGAGATTTTGGGGGACCGGGTGTCCCGGTACATGGAGATCGACTACGCCTACCAGGATATCACGGACCTGCCCCGGGGCTTTGCCTTGCCTGAGGGCCGCACCAAGCCCTGGGGCACCGGCCACGCGGTGCTGTCCGCCGCCCAGCTGGTGGACGCGCCCTTTTGCGCCATCAACGCCGACGATTATTACGGGGCCCAGGCCTTTCGCCTGTGCTACCGGCACCTGGCGGCCCTCCAGGATGAGAAGGACTTCACCATGGTGGGCTACCTGCTGAAAAACACCCTGAGCCCCACCGGGTATGTGGCCCGGGGGGTCTGCGCCCTGGACGGCCAAAGCTGCCTGGTGGACATCGTGGAGCGCACCCATATCATCTCCTCCGTGGACGGGCCCCTGATGACCCAGGATTTGCATACCTACACCCGCCTGTCCCCGGAAACCGTGGTGAGCATGAACATGTGGGGCTTCCCCGCCGGCATGATGGCCCGCCTGCGGGAGGCCTTCCCGGTGTTTCTGGAGGAAGCCCTGGCCGGCAATCCCCTGAAGGCGGAGTTTTTCCTGCCCACCGTGGTGGACTCCCTGCTGCGGGACGGCGAGGCCCGGGTCACGGTGCACATCACCCCGGATAAATGGTATGGCGTCACCTACAAAGAGGACAAGGAGGCCGTGCAAGCCGCTTGGCTGGCCTTTGCCCAGGAGGGCCAATATCCCCGGCCCCTGTGGCCCTAGGCCATAGGCTCCAAGGAAAGCGAGGAAGCCATGGGACAGCGAACTCTCTCCCCCTTTACCATCGTGCTGTGGGTGGTGCTCATTGCCGCCGCCGTGGCGGTGGCGCTGCTGGCTCCCGGGACCCTGGAAAACTACCAGCAGCTTCAGACGGAGCAAAACGCCACCCCCACCCCCACCGCCAATGTGCAGAGCATGCTGCTGGTGACCGTGGACCCCCACAACAGCCCCACCCCCACGCCCTTGATCCTCCGGGCGGGCAGCCAGGGGGAGGAGGTGAAGCAGCTGCAGCAGCGGCTGCTGGAGCTGGGCTTCTACACGGGCCTGGTGGACGGCCAATACGGCCAGGGCACCGCCGAGGCGGTGCGGCTGTTCCAGACCCAGCACGGCCTCTCGGCGGACGGCCTGGCGGGGAACGAAACCCGCACTTTGCTGTTCAGCGACAATGTAGCCACCTACATCCCCACCCCCGTGCCCTCCCCCACCCCCTCCAGCCTTGCCAAGGGGGACAAGAACGGCGCGGTGAAGGCCCTCCAGCAGCGGCTGAAGGACCTGGGCTTTTACACCTCCGGGGTGGACGGGGATTACGGCGGCGGCACCCAGGAGGCCGTGCGCCTGTTCCAAAGCCAGCACGGCCTCACCGCGGACGGCCAGGCCGGGCCCGATACGTTGGCTGCGGTGTTCAGCCAGCAGGCCAAACAGGCGGTGGCCACCCCCACCCCGGACCCGGCGGCTTTGCCCATGCTGGTGAACGCCGATAACCCCGTGGCGGACAGCTACAAGCCCGGGGGCCTGGTGAACCTGCGCAAAACCCTCCCCTCGGACTTGGTGTACGTAAAGGGCAGCGACATCGAGGGGGACAAGGAGGCGGTGGCGGCGCTGCAAACGCTGTTTGAGGCCGCCAAGGCCGACGGGGTCACGGGCTTTCAGATCAGCGCCGGATACCGCAGCGTCGGCTATCAGCAGCAGCTTTTTGACGAGAAGGTGGCGGAGTACCTGAAGGACGGCCGCAAAAAGGAAAGCGCCATCTCCGCCACCAAGCTCACCGTGGCCATTCCCGGGGCCAGCGAGCACCACACCGGCCTGGCCTTTGACATTACCGTCCAGGGCACCATCTTCAAGGGCACCCCCCAGCAGGTGTGGCTCCACAAGCATTGCTGGGATTACGGGTTCATCATCCGCTACCAGCCGGACAAGGAGAAGATCACCGGGATTTTGGCCGAGGACTGGCACATCCGCTATGTGGGTACCCAGCACAGCACCGTGATGCGGGACCAGAACCTCTGCCTGGAGGAATATTTGGAAAAGCTGACGCAGTAGGGGGATGATCCCCATGGAGTATGAACTGATCGTGATCGGAGGCGGCCACGCGGGATGCGAGGCCGCTCTTGCCGCCGCCCGGATGGGGGTGCCCACCTTGATGCTGACCCTGGATTTGGGCAGCGTGGCGCTGATGCCGTGCAACCCATCCATCGGCGGCACCGGCAAGGGCCACCTGGTGCGGGAGGTGGACGCCTTGGGGGGCCAGATGGGCCTTGCCATTGACCGCACCTTTTTGCAGAGCCGCATGCTCAACCGGGGCAAGGGCCCGGCGGTCCACTCCCTCCGGGCCCAGGCGGACAAGGCCCGCTACCAGCAGGAGATGCTCCGCACCCTCTTTGCCACGGAAAACCTCACCCTGCGCCAGGGGGAGGTGGTGGACCTTGTCACCGCCCCCGGGGACGGCTCCATCGCCGGGGTGATCACCGCCACCGGGGAAAAAATCCCCTGCCGGGCCCTGGTCCTTTGCGCCGGGGTGTACCTGAAAAGCCGCGTCATCATCGGAGACTACAGCCGGGAAAGCGGGCCCCAGGGCTTGCAGCGGGCCGTGGGCCTGTCCACGGCCCTGGAAAAGTTGGGCTTTGCCTTGCGGCGGTTCAAAACCGGCACCCCCGCCCGGGTGGACGCCCGCTCCATCGACTTTGACCAAATGGAGCCCCAGGAGGGGGACGACCCCATCATCCCCTTCTCCTTTTTAACCGCCGCCCGGCTGCCCTCCAGCGGGGTTTCCTTTCCCCTGACAAACCGGGCCCGCTGCTACCTCACCTACACCAACGAAACCACCCACCGGATCATCCGGGAGCATTTGCACCTGTCCCCCATGGTCACCGGGGACATCCGGGGCACCGGGGCCCGGTACTGCCCCAGCATCGAGGACAAGGTGCGCCGCTTCGCGGACAAGGACCGCCACCAGCTCTTTCTGGAGCCCGAGGGGCTGGACCATGCCGAATGGTATGTGCAGGGCATGAGCAGCTCCATGCCGGACTTCGTGCAATGGCGGATGTACCGCAGCGTGAAGGGCCTGGAGCGGGCGGTGCTGACCCGGCTGGCCTATGCCATCGAGTACGACTGCATCGACCCCACGGAGCTTACTTTGGCCCTGTCCAGCCGCCGGGTAAAGGGCCTGTACTTCGCCGGGCAGATCAACGGCACCTCCGGCTACGAGGAGGCCGCCGCCCAGGGCCTTCTGGCTGGGATCAACGCCGCCTGCGCCCTGCGGGACAAGGAGCCTCTCATCATCACCCGGGACATGGGCTACCTGGGGGTCATGGTGGACGATCTGTGCGTGAAAGGCGTGGACGAGCCCTACCGGATGATGACCAGCCGCAGCGAATACCGCCTGCTGCTGCGCCAGGACAACGCGGACTTGCGCCTCACGGCCCTCAGCCACAGCCGGGGCCTGGCCAGCCATGAGCGCATGGCCCTGTGTGAGCAAAAGGCCCGGCACACCGAGGCCTTGCTGGACTCTCTGGCCCAGTGCAAGCTTCCCCCCACCCCCCAGCGCAGCGCCTGGCTGGCCCAACGGGGCCAGCCGGACCCCCAGGGCAGCCTGCTGGCCCTGGAGCTGCTGCGCCGCCCGGAGATCGACCTGGCGGCCCTGGAGGGGCTCTGCCCGGACCTGGCCTCGGACCCCGCCGCCACCCCCGCCGCCCGGGAGCAGGCGGAGCTCCGGGTGAAATACGAGGGCTACCTGAAAAAGCAGGAGGCCCAGGTGGCCCGGGCCCGGGCCATGGAAAGCTGGCTCCTTCCCCCGGACATGGACTACCGGGCCATCGCCAGCCTCCGGCTGGAGGCCCGGCTCAAGCTCCAGCAAAAGCAACCCCAAAGCCTCAGCCAGGCCGCCCGGATTCCCGGCGTGAACCCCGCGGACATCGCCGTGCTGATGGTGTGGCTGAAACGGTTACGGGAGACGGGGACGATGGGGGAGGACGTTGGGGCGCTGCCCCAAACCCCGCCCAAGGGACCAGTCCCTTGGGAATCCCAACATTAAAAATCTAAGCTAATAACCCCATTATCCTCCAGGAGGCCCCCCCATGACCCACAGCCCCTCCCCTCAGCGCCGGGCGCTGCTTCTGGTGCTGGTTGGCGTATGCATGGTCAGCTATTCCGGCCCCATGGTGAAGGGGGCTCTGCAAGCCGGGGCCACCCCCATCTCCATCGCCTTGACCCGGATGCTCAGCGCGGGGCTGTTGCTGCTGCCCTTTGCCCTTAGGCCCGCCTCCA
>JARKQO010000087.1 GCA_029974855.1 Eubacteriales bacterium | reverse complement strand
AGGATGCTGTACACCAGGCGGCTTACGGGGGAGATGCGGGTGGTATCCACGTTGCAGTGGAAGGGATACATATCCTTGCGGGTGTGCATGGCCATCACCAGCTCTTCCAGGGCGGCGTTGCCGGCCCGCTCGCCGATGCCGTTCATGGTGCACTCCACCTGGGCGGCCCCCGCCCTCACCGCCGCCAGGGAGTTGGCCACCGCCAGGCCCAGATCGTTGTGACAGTGGACGGAAAGGGTCACCGTGTCGATGTTTTCCACATTCTTTTGCAGATACGAAAGCATCTCCATCATTTCGCAGGGCATGGCGTACCCCACGGTGTCGGGGATGTTGACGACGCAGGCCCCGGCCCGGATGGCGGCGTCCACCGCCTTGGCCAAAAAGGCGGGATCGGAGCGCATGGCGTCCTCGGCG
Source organism: Eubacteriales bacterium (assembly GCA_029974855.1). The sequence goes on along the minus strand of JARKQO010000087.1, from coordinate 6,336 downwards.
GAAAACTCCACCTGGGGGCAGAGGTTCCGGGCATAGGCCACCATGGAGGAGATGGTGTCCAGCACCTCCTGCTCCGACATCTTCAGCTTGTACTGCATATGGGTGGGGGAGGTGGCCAAAAAGGTGTGGATCAGGGGGGATTTGGCCTCCTTCACGGCGTTCCAGGCCGCGTCGATGTCCTTGTGGGTGGCTCTGGAGAGGCTTGCCACGGTGCAGCTTTTCAGCGCCCGGGAGATGGCCTGCACAGACTCAAAGTCCCCCTGGGAGGCGATGGCAAAGCCCGCCTCGATCACGTCCACCTTCATGCGCTCCAGCGCCTGGGCAATTTCAATCTTCTCCGCCAAATCCATGCTGCACCCGGGAGCCTGCTCCCCGTCCCGCAGCGTGGTATCAAAAATTTTTACCTGCTTCATGTGATTCCGCTCCTTCCGTTAGGACCGCCCCTTGGTCCGCCGAGGATACCATGGCCGCGTAGCGCTTCAGGTAGCCCGAAAGGGGAGGGCGCTTGGGAGCTTCCAGGGAAGCCCGCCGGGAAGCGATCTCCGCTTCGGGCACGCGAAGGCTCAGGGCCTGTAATGGGATGTCAATGGCGATCACATCCCCCTCCTGGACCAAAGCGATGAGCCCGCCGGCGGCGGCCTCGGGAGAGATATGGCCGATGGCCGCGCCCCTGGTGGCCCCGGAGAACCGGCCGTCGGTGATGAGGGCCACGGAGGTATCCAGCCCCATGCCCGCGATGGCGGAGGTGGGAGAGAGCATTTCCCGCATGCCGGGGCCTCCGGCTGGGCCCTCGTAGCGGATCACCAGCACGTCCCCTTCCTTGATCCGGCCCTCATAGATGGCTTTCACGGCGGCCTCCTCCCCGTCAAACACCCGGGCTGGGCCGCTGTGGCGCAGCATTTCCGGGGCCACGGCGCTTTGCTTCACCACCGCGCCCTGGGGGCAGAGGTTGCCAAAGAGCACCGCCAGCCCCCCCGCCGGGGCATAGGGGTCGTCCCAGGGCCGGATCACCCGGGTATCCGACGCCTTCACCCCCGCCAGGTTCTCCGCCACGGTCCTGCCGGTGACGGTTGGGCAATCGCCATGGAGCAGCCCCATTTTCCCAAGCTCTGCCATCACCGCCGGGATGCCCCCGGCCTGGTGAAGGTCCTGGACGTGGTGGCTGCCTGCCGGGGCCAGCTTGCACAGATTGGGCGTTTTCCCGCTGATGTCGTTGATTTTGGACAGGGAGAAGGGGGCCCCAGCCTCCTTGGCGATGGCGGTCAGATGCAGCGCCGTGTTGGTGGAGCAGCCCAGGGCCATGTCCACCACCAAAGCGTTTTCAATGGAGTTTCCGTTCAGGATATCCCGGACCCGGAGGTTTTTTTCCAGCAGCTCCATGACCTTCACGCCGGTTTCCTTGGCCAGGCGGGTCCGGGCCGCGTATACCGCCGGGATGGTGCCGTTTCCGGGCAGGGCCAGGCCCAAAGCCTCGGTGAGGCAGTTCATGGAGTTGGCGGTGAACATGCCCGAGCAGGAGCCGCAGCCCGGGCAGGCCTCGTTTTCGATGGAGGCCAGCTCCTCCTCCCCGATGCTTCCGGCCATGTAGGAGCCCACCGCCTCAAAGGCGCTGTTTAAGTCCTTGCCGCTAAGAGACAGCATGGGCCCGCCGGATACGAAGATGCCGGGCAGGTTCAGCCGCGCCGCAGCCATCAGCATTCCCGGCACCACCTTGTCGCAGTTGGGGATGAACACCAGCGCGTCAAAGGCGTGGGCCCGGGCCATGCACTCGATGCTGTCGGCGATGAGCTCCCTGGTGCACAGGGAGTAGCGCATCCCCTCGTGGCCCATGGCGATCCCGTCGCACACGGCGATGGTATTGAACTCCAGGGGCGTTCCCCCGGCCATCAGCACGCCGTCCTTCACGGCCCTGGCAATCTGCTGGAGATGGATATGGCCGGGCACGATTTCATTGAAGGAGTTGACGATGCCCACAAAGGGCTTGCCCATCTGGCTGTCCGTAAGCCCGCAGGCCTTCAGCAGCGACCGGTGGGGCGTTCGCTCCGGCCCGGATTTCACCGCGTCGGAGCGGCTCATTTGTTTTCCTCCTGGGGCTTTTGCCAGCTCATCTTGGCCCGCAGCTCCGCGCCGGTCCGCTCCAAAAGGCTGTTTTGGGCGGTGTGGCGCATGGCGTTGAAGGAGGGGCGGTTGGCCTGGTTTTCCAGAATCCAGTTGCGGGCGAACACGCCGTTTTGGATTTCCGCCAGAATCTTCTTCATTTCCGTGCGGGTTTCCTCGGTGATGATCCGGGGGCCCGAGGTGTAGTCGCCGTATTCCGCCGTGTCGGAAATGGAATAGCGCATAAAGCTCATGCCTCCGGCCACCACCAAATCGATGATGAGCTTCATCTCGTGCAAGCACTCAAAGTAGGCGCTTTCCGGCTGGTAGCCCGCCTCCACCAGCGTATCGAACCCGGCCTTCATCAAAGCCGTGACGCCGCCGCAGAGCACCGCCTGCTCCCCGAACAGGTCGGTTTCCGTTTCCTCCCGGAAGGTGGTTTCCAAAACCCCGGCCCGGGCACCGCCGATGCCGGCGGCATAGGCCAAAGCGATGCCCTTGGCGGTTCCGGCTGGGTCCTGGTGCACGGCGATCAGGCAGGGCACGCCCTTGCCCTCCAGGTACTGGCTGCGGACCGTATGGCCGGGGCCCTTGGGGGCGATCATGATGACGGCCACCTCCGGGGGCGGCACGATCTGCCCGTAATGGATGTTGAAGCCGTGGGCGAAGGCCAGGGTTTTGCCGGGCGTTAAGCCGGGGGCAATGTCGTTTTTGTACAGGGCGGCCTGCTTTTCGTCGTTCACCAAAATCATGATGACGTCCGCCGCGGCCACGGCCTCCTTGGTCAGCATCACGGGAAGCCCGGCCTCCTTCGCGGCCTTGGCGGACTTGGAGCCCTCGTACAGGCCCACCACCACGTCAAAGCCGCTGTCGTGAAGGTTCAGGGCGTGGGCGTGGCCCTGGCTGCCGTAGCCGATGATAGCGATCTTCTTCCCCTGAAGGAACCCTGCGTCGCAGTCCTGCTGGTAGTACATCTTTGCCATGATATGTCACTCCTTTTCATGTGGGTCCAGCATCATGCTGGTTTCGTTTTGTGCCAGCACGTAGCCGTCCCTGCCAATGGCGGTAACGCCTGTGCGGCATAGCTCGATGATGCCGAAGGGCTCCAGAAAGGTCAGGAACGCGTCCAGCTTGGTTTTTTCCCCGGTAAGCTCCATGGTCATGGTATCCGGGGCCAGGTCGATCACCTTGGCCCTAAACACCGTCACCGCGTCCAGGGCCTGGGTCCTGCTGTCCGGCGCGGCCCGGACCTTTACCACCAGCAGCTCCCGGATTACGGTTTTGTCCAGGTCCATCAGCTCCACCACTTGTACGTCGTGAAGCTTTTCCAACTGCCGCACGATCTGCTCCCGCACGTAGGCGTCCCCTGTGGACAGGATGGTCATGCGGGAGATGAGGCGGCTTTGGGTCTCCCCCACGGAGAGGCTGTCGATGTTGAAGCCCCTCCTGGCAAACAGCCCGGAGATACGGGTCAGCACCCCTGATTCGTTGTTCACCAGCAGCGACAGGATAAACTTTCCGGAATCCATGGCTTCATCCCCTCACAATCATGTCCCGGATGGTTCCGTTGGGCGGGATCATGGGCAGTACCTTTTCGTCCCTGTGGATGCGGGCGTCCACCACCACCGGGCCGGATAGCTGGAAGGCTTTGTCCAGCACGCTGTCCAGCTTGTCGATGGAGTCCAGCCGCAGCCCTTTGGCCCCGAAGGCCTGGGCCAGCAGCACAAAGTCCGTGGCCCGGTTCAGCGTGGTGTTGGAGTAGCGGCGGCTGAAGAACATGGTCTGCCACTGGCGCACCAGGCCCAATACGCTGTTGTTGAGCACCACCACGATCAGGGGCAGCTGGTTGGTCACCGTCGTGGCCAGCTCGTTCATGTTCATGTGGAAGCTGCCGTCGCCGGTGAACAGCACCGTTTTTTTCATCCCCGTGCCCAGACAGGCCCCGATGGCCGCCCCCAGGCCAAAGCCCATGGTGCCAAGGCCCCCGGAGGTGATGAAGGTGCGGGGCCTGTGGAAGCTGTAGTATTGGGCGGTCCACATCTGATGCTGGCCCACGTCGGTGGCAACGGGGCTGTCCGCCGCCAGGCGCGCGTTCACCGCCTTGATGATCATCTCTGGATTCAGGCGGCTTTTGTCCATGGTCAGGTGGTTGTCCGGCGCGGCGGCCAGGGCCTCCACCTGCCGCAGCCAGGCGGGGTCGGATTGCTCCAGGCCACAGGCGTTCAAGGCCGCCAGGGCCTCCTTCACGTCTGCCACCAAGGATACGTAGGCGGGGATGTTTTTGCCGATCTCCGCCGGGTCGATGTCGATGTGCAGCACCTTGCGGTTTTTGGAAAACTCGATCTTGTTCCCGGTGGCCCGGTCGGAAAAGCGGGAACCCACGGCGATGATCAGGTCCGATTGGTCCATCACCTGGGTGGCGGCATACCGTCCGTGCATGCCCGTCATGCCCAAGAACAGGGGATGGCTGTGGTCCACGGCGGACAGGCCCATCATGCTGGCGCCGATGGGCGCGCCGATGGCCTCCGCCAGTTTGACCAGCTCTTCTCCCGCCCCGGCCGCCACCACGCCACCGCCGGCATACAAAAAGGGCCTTCGGGAGGAGGCAATCAATTCCGCAGCCTGCCGGATGGCCTGGCTGTCCGGGGTTTTTGATTGGGGCTCCTCTCCCTTGGCCCTTGGAAAAAAGTCGCATTCGGCAATCTGCACGTCCTTGGGGATGTCCACCAGCACGGGGCCCGGCCTGCCGGAAGCCGCGATCCGGAAGGCTTGTCGCAGCGTATCCGCCAGGCGCGCCACGTCCTTGACCATGTAGTTATGCTTGGTGATGGACATGGTGACCCCTGTGATGTCCACCTCCTGAAAGCTGTCCCTGCCGATGAAGGTGCAGGGCACGTTGCCGGTGATGGCCACCATGGGCGTGGAATCCAGATAAGCGGTGGCGATGCCGGTTACCAAATTGGTGGCGCCGGGGCCGGAGGTGGCGATCACCACGCCGGTGCGCCCGGTGGCCCGGGCATAGCCGTCGGCGGCGTGGGCGGCTCCCTGCTCATGGCAGGTGATCACATGGCGGAGCCAGGCGGAGGCCTTGTATAATTCATCGTAAATATTCAGCACAAACCCGCCCGGATAGCCGAAGACCGTATCCACCTGTTCCTCTTTGAAAATCTCCATCAGGATCTGCGCGCCGTTCAGCTTCATTGCTGCCCCTCCCTTATCAAAAAACCCCCTGATCCGTGTATACACGGATCAGGGGGTGTAAGCATATTCCTGTGAGACTATGCCTCTACCATTCTCCCGCCCCTGCGCATACACAAAAGCCCGCCGGCGACCAGTACGCTAATTCGTACAAGGACGACGACGAGGGCAAGGACGAGAAGGCCCAGAGACAGATGGTTCATAAGCGCCTCCTGGAAAGGATTTCGATAACGCTATCACAGGAAAGGGTTCCTTGTCAAGCTGTGGATTGTTTTTTTGGTGTATTTGATTACCGCATGGTCTCCTGCTTCACCTTTTTATCCACCACGTGGCGGGAGGCCAGCTGGGATAGCACGTCCTTCGGGGTGATGCCCATCTCCACCATCAATACCAGCAGGTGGTAGGTCAAATCGCTGATCTCAAAGACGGTCTCGGCCCGGTCGCCGCCCTTTCCGGCAATCAAAACCTCCGCGCACTCCTCGCCGATTTTCTTCAAAATCTTGTCCGGGCCCTTCTCGAACAGGTAGCTGGTGTAGGAGCCGGGCTGGGGGCTGGCTTTGCGACCCTGGATCAGCAGGTACAGGGCATCCAGAGAGAAGGGCGGCTCCACCTCCTGGATGGTGTTGAAAAAGCAGGAGTCCGCCCCCGTGTGGCAGGCGGGACCTTCCCGGTCCACCTCCACCACCAAAGCGTCCCCGTCGCAGTCGGCCCGGATGGAGGCGATCCGCTGCACGTTGCCGCTGCTCTCGCCCTTGCGCCACAGGCATTTCCGGGACCGGCTGTAAAAGCAGGTGCGGCCCTCCCGGATGGAGAGCTCCAGGCTTTCCCGGTTCATATAGGCCAGCGTCAGCACTTCCTTGGACCACCGGTCCTGCACGATGGCCGGGATCAGGCCGTTTTCGTCGAATTTCAGTTCCTCAAACATTTTCAAGCCTCCTTGCGGGGATTCCGTTCTCCGCCATGGCGTTCTTCAAATCCCGGATGGCGACTTCCTTTTGGTGGAAGATCGAGGCGGCCAGCCCCGCGTCCACCTTGGGGCAG
>JARKQO010000158.1 GCA_029974855.1 Eubacteriales bacterium | reverse complement strand
ATGGGCGGCATCCAGAAGGCCTCCCGCCCGTCGGATACCAAAGCCCCCTGAGAGCCCATGGTGAGCAACACATAGCGCACCCCGACCCGGTGCAGCGCCTTGGCGGCCTCCAGGGCCTCCTGGGGGGTATGGACCCCAAGGCCTGTCAGCACCTCCGCTTCACCGCGGTTGGTTTTGATGCCCGAGAAATGGGAGAGGATGGGCTTGAGCTTCAGGGCCGTGGGAATGGAAACGGTCTCCGCAAACAATGGCGCAGGACAGTTGCGGGCCAGAAAGGCCAGCGTTTCCGCTGGAAGGTTGGTATCCACCACCACCGCTTCCCGGGCGCTGAGAGCCGGAAGCTTATCCTGAAAAAACGCCGGGGAGAGCCGATTGCATATTTCCATGTCGTTGATGGCCAGGGACATTTCACCGTCGGGCTGATTGACGCATATGTAAAGGGAACTGGAGCATTGAGGCTCCCGCAGGCTCAGGGAAATATCCAGGCCCAGCTCCCCGGCCTGCTGCCGCAACATCTGCCCAAAGGGGTCCTCCCCATAGGCGGTGATCAAGGTAAGGGACTGGCCCAGGCGGCAGAGATTTTCCGCGATATTGCGGCCTACGCCCCCAAAGCCCATCTCCACCTTGCCGGGGTTGGAATCGCCGAAAATCAGGGGAGAAGCGGAGGTGGCGCTGATGTCCACATTGCTGGCGCCAATCACCGCGATGGGGTGTGCTTTCATTGGTTGGCCGCTCCTGTGCGCGTTGAACGCTGCGTGATGGGGTTTGTTATGAATACACCCGGTATACGGAGATCACCTTGCCCAAAATGGACAGCTCCGTGGTAAAAATAGGCTGCATGGAACGGTTTTCCGGCTGGAGCCGGAACATGCCGTTCTCCTTGTAGTACCGCTTCACCGTGGCCTCGTCGCCGATCATGGCCACCACGATCTCCCCGTTGTAGGCGGTGGGCTGCTTTTTCACCACTACATAATCTCCGCTTAGAATCCCCGCCTCGATCATGCTTTCCCCCCGGACCCGGAGCACATAATGCTCCCCGTCCCCCAGGAGGCTTTGGGGCAGGGGAATGTAGTCCTCGATGTTTTCCGTGGCTAAAATGGGCACGCCCGCCGTGACGGAGCCCACAATGGGAACGTCCACCGTTTCCATGCTGGTCCCCCGGGGATCCCGGTCCATAGGCACCGTAATGGCCCGGGGCTTCATGGCGTCCCGGTTCAGAAGGCCCTTTTTTTGAAGGCGCAGCAGATGCCCGTGCACCGTGGAGGTGGATTTCAGCCCCGTGGCATTGCAGATTTCACGCACGGAGGGGGGATAGCCCACCTCCTTGATGGAACGCTGAATGTATTCCAGAATCTTGGCCTGGCTGTCGCCCCGCGTATTGCTCATGCCTTCACATCCTTCTTCAGGCTGGGACATAGGCTCCCTGCTTATAGGATAGCACACCGAACAAGAGTTTGCAAGGGAAAAACCGGATATTACCCAAATCCTTACAGCTCCGGCTCCTTTTCCGGCCCGGACTCCCGGTTTTCGGCCCCGCCGCCCCGGGGATGGGGCCCGGGAGCCTGGGGCAGAGCCGGCCCCGAGGGCAGATGCACGTTAGCGGCGGCCTCCCGGCGGCGGCGGTCGCTCATGGCGGCGTAATGCTTGCGGGTGGTGTTCACGTCGGAATGACCCAGGGCGTCCGCCACCAGGTAGATATCCTGGGTTTCGTGATACAGATGGGTGGCGTAGGTGCTGCGAAGCTTATGGGGGCTCATTTTCTTCTTCAGGGGCACTGCCAGGGCGCTGTATTTTTTCACCATCAGCTGCACGGCCCGCTGGGTGATGCGCCGGTTTTGCAAGGAAAGGAACAGCGCGTTTTCATGGCCGCTATGGGGTATGATTTCCATTCTTTGGG
>JARKQO010000099.1 GCA_029974855.1 Eubacteriales bacterium | reverse complement strand
AGTACATGCATCAGCGTGCCCGCCTCCAGCCGGGCCACGGTCTTGGCCGTCTTGCCGGGCTTTTCCCGAAGGACGCAAGGGCGCTTGGCCCCCACCAAGGGAGGCGGCATTCTGCGCAGCTCGCAGAAAAAGCCTTCGTCTCCCACCTGCTTCACATAGACGCCGGACATGTACCCCTCCACCTCCCCCAGGCGCAGATGGACCCAGGGATAATCCCGGCCCTTTTCCTCCCCCAGCACCAAAGCCAGGGCCCCGGGCTGGCAGACGCCCAGGCTCTTGGACTTGCCTGTGGGCTTTTCCCGCAGGTTCGCGCCCAACAGCACAGCCAGCTTTTTCCCCTGAAAGGGGTCCTGGGTGGCCTGGGAGATTTCCCGGGCCCGGGCCTCGGTGGTGGGATAGTCCCCGATGCCGCCCTTCATGTACCGCACCGTCAGGGGGAAGAAGGCCGGGTAGTAGGTCCCGGGGTCCTCTTTTTTGGATTTTTCCGGCAAAGACCGCACCCGGAACCCATAATCCGGGTAATCATCCCCGATGATCTGAATGCCCTGGCCGGTGGCGTCCTGTAAGCTGTATGCCTTCAGGGTCCAGGACCGCTGGAATCCATTGGGCCCCAGCTCATAGCGCATCAGGCCGCCGCCGGAAGGGGCGTAGTCGATGCTGAGGCAGGGCTGCAGACGGGGCTCTTTGGCAAAGGTCTGGATGGTAAAAGCCTGCCCAGGTAAAAAGGCCTTGCTGCCCATGTCATCCAGGGCTCATTGCCGGGTATCGCTGGCGCAGGACATGCCGATGGCCACGGGCCCGGAAGCCGCCTGTAAGGCCACCAAAGCCACGGTATTGTCCACCTTGCCTGTTTCTTTCTCCACGCGCTCCCACATGGCCCCGGACAGGCAGGGGAGGGTCCCGTAGCCCGCCTCCTTCAAAACCTCGCCCAATACCTGGGGCAATTCGCTGTCCCAGGTGGTGAACCGGAGGAACTGGGCCCCTGCCTCCTCTTGTTGCTCCCAGGTTTTCAGCTGGGCCAGGGCGGGGATAGAACCGGCCAGGGAAAGCAGCAGCGCCACCAGCGCACAAACCAGTTTTTTCATAGGGTAAACCCTCCTGCTCGGAAAGAAATGGGATGAAACGAAAGCCCGATACTCTACCAACGAAACAGCATGGAAATTATTCCATGACCCGGGGAAAAGGGGAGAGGCGGTTTAGGGGCTTTACAGTTCCCGGCCCCGTTGCCCCAACGGGGGCCCTATGGTACAATGAGCCGGACACCAATGGCGAGGAAGGGGGAATTGGCATGCTGCGGCTTCATCAGCTTCCCCTTTCCCTGGAGGAAGCGCCCCGCCTGGACGGGGAGCTGCTGCGGAGCCTTTGCGCCAAACGGCTTCGCCTTCCCCAGAGCCGGCTGCAGTCCGTCACCTTGGTGAAGCGCAGCCTGGACGCCCGGGACAAGACCAATGTGCACTTTGCCCTCACCGCCGATGTAAGCCTCACCGGGGGGGAAAAGGCGGAAAAGGCCCTGGCAGCCAAGGAAAAGCCCAATGAGGTCGCC
>JARKQO010000081.1 GCA_029974855.1 Eubacteriales bacterium | reverse complement strand
AGGCCAACCTTCAGCTGGTAAAGGAGGGCCTGGTCAGATTCACCTTTGGCAACGTGAGCCAGCTGGTAAAACAGGCGGGCGTGGTGCTGATCAAGCCCAGCGGCGTTCCCTATGAGGAGATGACCGCCGAGATGATGGTGGCGGTGGAGCTGGAAACGGGCCAGCCGGTGGAACCGGACAGCCTAAACCCCTCCAGCGACCTGGCGACCCACCTGGCGCTGTACCGGGCGGTTGAGGGCATAGGGGGCGTGGCGCATACCCATGCGCTGTATAGCACGGCCTGGGCCCAGGCGGGGCGCAGCATCCCCTGCTACGGCACCACCCATGCCGATTATGCGCCGGAGGAGATCCCTTGCACCAGGGCGATGCAACAACAGGAAATCGAAGAGGACTATGAAGCCAATACCGGGCTTGTGATCGTGGAAACCTTTGAGGGGAAAGACGCTTTGCGCTATCCCGGCGTAGTGGTCAAAGGGCACGGCCCCTTTTCCTGGGGCGCGGATTGCATGAAATCGGTGGAAAACGCGGCGGTGCTGGAAGTATTGGCCGAGATGGCGTTATTGACAGAACAAATCAACCCGATGGCGACCATTTTGCCAAAGGGCCTGCATGACAAGCACTTTTTTAGAAAACATGGCCCCCATGCCTACTATGGCCAGGGAAAGAAGGGGTGAGGCTATGAGACAATGCGTAATTGGGATTGACGTGGGCACGTCGGGCACCAAGACCATCGCCGTGGACGGATCGGGCCAGATTTTAGCGACCGCGCTTTCGGCCTATCCGCTCTATTCGCCCCAGCCGGGCTGGAACGAGCAGGAGCCTACGGATTGGTGGGCGGCCAGCGTCGAGACCATCCAAAAGGTATTGGCCCAGGTCAAAGACGCCCAGGTGGTGGGCGTGGGCCTGTCGGGCCAAATGCACGGCATGGTGGCGCTGGATAAAAACGGGGCTGTGGTGCGAAGGGCGCTGTTGTGGAATGACCAGCGCACCCAGGCGCAATGCGACGAGATCACCCAACAGGCGGGCGGGCCCGAGGCCCTTTTGGCCATGACCAACAACCGCATGCTGACGGGGTATACCGGCGGCAAGATCCTCTGGATGCGGGAGGTGGAGCCCGAAAACTTTGCCAAAACCGAAAAAATCATCAATCCCAAGGATTATATCGGCTTTATGCTGACGGGCGAGGCGGTCACGGAAGTATCGGACGCCTCGGGCACCGGCTTTTTTGATGTGGAGCACCGGCGCTTTCATACGGGCTTATTGGAAACCCTGGGGTTGTCCGAATCCCTGTTTGGGCGATGCATCGAATCCACCGGCCAGCGCGGCGTAGTGACGGCGAAGGCCGCCGAGGCCACCGGCCTTCCCAAGGGCATCCCGGTGATGGGGGGCGGCGGGGACGCCGTGATCTCCACCACCGCCATGGGGCTGACCGAGCCCGGTCGGCTGGGCCTGGTGCTGGGCACCAGCGGGGTGGTGGCCACGGGCCTGGGCCAGTTTATGAAAAACCCCGGGGGGCTGCTGCAAATGTTCTGCAACAACGCGCCCCATACCTGGCACGCCATGGGGGTGACCCTCTCGGCGGCAGGCTCTCTTGCCTGGTTCCACAATACCTTTGGGCAGGACAAACAGCGCCAGGCCCAAAGCAAGGGCATCACCCCCTTTGCGCTTTGGGACCAGGCGGCGGAGGTGTCGGGCCCGGGGGCCAACGGCATTTTGTTTTTGCCCTATCTTTCGGGAGAGCGCTGCCCTGTCAACGACCCCAAGGCCACAGGCGCCTTTATCGGCCTGCACGCGCTGCATACCGAAGGGGATTTTGCAAGGGCGGTATTGGAGGGCGTGGCCTATTCGCTGCGCCAGGTGGCCGGG
>JARKQO010000060.1 GCA_029974855.1 Eubacteriales bacterium | reverse complement strand
CTTGACCTCGATGGCCTCCCGGGCGTCAATGAGCTCCTGAAGCCGCACCTTGTCCTTTTCAGTAAACAGCTTGGACTGGCGCTTTTTCAGCAGCCCCGCCAGCTCCGCGTCCAGGGCGTCCAGCTTGGCGATATCCGTCTCGATCTGCGAGGATACGCCGCCCAAGCCCGCTTGTTTTGCGGAAACGTTCATCTCTTCTAAGGCCGTGCGGGTCGCTCCGGTGAGCTCTTGAAAGGATTCCGTCCACTCTTTTACAATCTCGCCGGTTTCGATTTTTCCGTCCGACCAGACCGCCAGCAGCCCCTCCAGCCAACTTTCGGCAGTCTGGGTGGTACGTGCGAAATCCTCCCGGGACATGCCGAAGAAGGAGAGTCCGCCTTTCCCATAAAAGGTCTCGGCGGCACTGTCCCGCCACTCCTTGGCGGTTTTGTTCATCCCCTCCAGGGCTTCCCTGGCCTTCGTTGCCCCTGTGGCATAGTCGATCAGGGCCTTGGTTCCCGCGATCACAGCAATGCTCAGAGCAATCCAAAGGGCCGGGGATTTGCCCAGGGTGGTCATGAAGCCCTTCCAGCCCCCGCCCGCGCTGGCCACCGCCCCGGCGAACTTGGCGATGCCGGAGGATACCGCGCCCAGGGTTTTGATGATCTTGCCGGAAACCACCAGCACCGGCCCTATGGCGGCCGCGATCCCCGCCAACCGGAGGATCTGCATCCGCTGAGCCTCGTCCAGCCCCATGAACCGCTGAAGCAGCTCCTGGGCATTGGCGATCAGGCTTTGGATCGTGGGGTTCAGATCGTCCCCCAGGGTCTGGGCGAACAGATTCGCCGTGTTCCTGAGGTTCTTAAGCTTGCTTTCCGTGGTGGCGTAGCGCTTGTTGGCTTCCTCGGACAGCGCCGTATTCTCGCTCCAAGCCTGATTGGCCATATGTTGCGCGTCCGAAAAAAGCCCGGTAGCGTTGGTGGCCCGCATGAGGGTATCCCGGAGGCGCACTTCCTTGAGCCCCATCTCCTCCAGGGTGGCGATGGCGGATACGCCTTCCTCGTCCATTTTGCTCAGGCCCACGATGAAGGCCTGGATGGCTCACGCGGGATCGGCCTTCCACAGGGCTTTGAAAGCGTCCTCCGTCATGCCGGATACCTTGGCGAAATCCGTCAGGGCATCGCTTCCGGTTTCCACGGCCACCTGCATTTTGATCATGGCCTTGGAAAAGGCCGAGCCGCCGCCTTCCGCCTCCAGGCCCACAGAGGACAGCGCCGCCGCGAAGCCCAGAAACTGCGCTTCCGTGAGCCCCACCTGATGGCCCGCCGCGGCCAGACGCAAAGACATGTTCATCACGGCGCTCTCGGTGGTGGCGAAATTGTTTCCCAAGTCCACCAGCACGCTGCCCAAGCGGCCGAAGTTGCCTTGGTCCATGCCGGTGATGTTGGCGAACTTGGCCAGGGTGGAGGCCGCTTCCTCGGCCACGATGTCCGTAGAATTACCCAGGTCGATCATGGTGCGGGTAAAGTCCAGCAGATAGCTGTTGGCTATGCCCAGCTGTCCGGCAATGGCCGTGACCTCCGCGATTTCACTTGCTCCCGCCGCCACCTGGGTGGACATCGTCTTGATGCCCTCGGACAGCTTGCCAAACTCCTGCTCCGTGGCGTCCACAGTCTTGCGGACGCTGGCAAAGGCGGATTCATAATCGATG
>JARKQO010000593.1 GCA_029974855.1 Eubacteriales bacterium | reverse complement strand
CCAATAACGTGGATATCATCTACCTGATGACCCAGGGCGGCCCGGGGTACTCCTCGCTGACCCTATCCGTATATGCCTATATGACGGCCCAGAAGTCCATGAATTTCGGCTATGGCTAGGCCCTGGCCATTTACGGGACGCTGTTTATGGTGGTCATCATGGTGATTTACCTGCGCATGATGGCCAAATCCGGAGGGGGGATCGCAAGACGATGAATACCATTGGCAAGAAAGACGTGAAGTATTGGATCAAGTGGGTTTTCCTGTTCTTCCTTCCGCTGCTGATGATTTGCGCGTTCATCATTTTCCCCTATGTCTGGACCTGTATCACGTCGCTCAAAAGCTCGGAGGAGATGTTCACCGCCAAGGTGGTATACTGGCCCGCCAACCCCTCCTTCAACAACTACAAAAACCTGCTGGGAGGGACCGATTTCCTCAAAAGCATGTGGAACAGCCTCAGCGTAGGGCTGCTGTCCACTTTGCTGGCGATCATCGTTTCCACTATGGCGGGCTATGTCTTTTCCCGGTACAAATTTCGGGGCAGCAAAATGGTGCTGGGCGGGGTGCTTTTGCTATACATGTTCCCCCAGGTGTTGTTTTTAACGCCCCTGTATGTAACCTTCAAGAGCCTGGGCCTTTTAGGCAATGTGTACAGCCTTTGCGTCGCCTATGTTACCACCACCATTCCCTTCGCCATCTGGCTGATGGCGGGCTTCATCAGCGACATCCCCTATGAGATGGAGGAAGCGGCCAAAATTGACGGCGCCAACACGGCCCAGAGCTTTGTGCGCATCATCGTGCCCCTGCTAAGGCCCGGCATGGTGGCGGCGGGCAGCTATATTTTCATCAATTGCTGGAACGAGTATCTCTATGCGGTGATGTTTACCTCCTCTTCCAACCGGACGCTGCCGGTGGCCCTGTCCTCCTTCATTGCGGAAAACCGCATCCGCTGGGATTTGCTGACGGCGGGTGGGATTGTAGCGGTCATTCCCGCAACCGTCCTTTTCTTCCTGGTGCAAAAACAGCTTGTGAGCGGCCTTACCGCCGGCTCTGTGAAAGGATAGATCAACCATGACACCTCGCCAGCGCCTGCTCTGTGTTTTGGCGGGCGGCACGCCGGACCGGGTCCCCGTCAGCCCCTTTGTGCAGGAGGAATACCTGTCCTGGTATTTCGGCAAAAAGGACACCGACCGCCTGGTGGACGCGGTAGCCCTTGCTCAAGAGCTGGATTTTGATTTGATCACCCGCCAATACCTCACTCCAGCGCCCTATTTTATGCTGGATTGCGCCCCGGGCTGGGACGTGCGGCAGGAAACCCGGGTGGAGGGCGGCAACTACTACCGGACCTATACCGTGGATACCCCCGGCGGAACCCTGAGGCAGGTGGAAGCCGCCCCTTATGATGAAAAGATTCTCACCGGCATTCATTTCAGCACGGTGGAATACCTCATCAAGGACGCGGAGGATTTTGAGGTGTTCCAAAAATACCTGCCGCCCATGAGCCGGGAACGGAAGGCTTTTTTGCTGGAGAAGGGCCGCGTCGCCAGGAAAACCGTGGGGGAGTTGGGCATTACCTGCCCCTGGGGCGTGGGAGGCGTGTACAACCTTGCCTCCACCTTCCTGAGCGTACAGGATATGATGATGGACTGCCTGACGGACGAGGGGTACTATCAGGAGTACATGGAGATGTTTACGGACATCGTGGTGGAGAACCATACCCTTCTGGGGGCCAGCGACTTCGACGCCATCGGCATCCAGGGGAACATTGCCAATGGCGCGATGCTGGGCCCGGAGCTGTTTGACCGGCATGTGCTGCCTTATGAAAAAAAGGCGCTGGACATTTTGCGCAAGGCCGGAAAGCCAACCATTTACCACAATTGCGGCGCAGCCAAGGGGTTATATTCCTGCTACAAAAAGCTGGGCGTCACCGTCTGGGAAACCGTGGCTGCGCCACCCCAGGGGGACAACGACCTGGCGGAGGCGAAAGCCTATTTTGGGGACGCCCTGGTGCTCAGCGGCAATTTTGATCAGGTGCGTTTGCTGAAAACCGGCATCCCCGAAGCCATCCAGGAAGCGGCCCGCTTGCAGATGGAAACCGGCAAGCCCGGGGGTCATTACCTGTTTGCCGCCTCCGACTACCTGGAGCGGGGCACGCCCCTTGCAAATGTGAAGGCCATGCTGCGAGGAGCCAAAGCGGCTGCGGACTATTGACAGGGATATGCAAAATCGCGCTGGAAAGGCCCAGCCCCGTGAATGCCCGGCATTCACGGGGCTGGGCCTTGGTGGGCCTATGGCTTTGCCGGCAGCAGCTGTTCCCCAATCAGGCGAACCTCCCGGGCTGTTTTTGCCAGGAGGGCCTTTTGGGCGGCCTCCTGGCACTGCCCGTAGGAGAGCTCCGCCATTTGCTGGCGGGCTTGCGCCGCGGAGGTGGGCGGCATGGAAAAAGCATCCAGGCCCATGCCCCACAGAAGGGGCAAAAAGCCGGGGTCCCGGGCGGCCTCCCCGCAGGCGTAGCAGGGGATGCCGTTTCCCCGGGCCGCCGCGACGGTGGCCTCCACCAGCCGCAGCAGGGCCGGATCATAATGGGTGTACAGGAGCGCCATGCCCTCCTCCTCACGGTCTGCCGCCAGGGCGTATTGCACCAGATCGTTGGTGCCGATGGAGAAAAAATCCGCCTCTTTTGCGAAGGCGTCCGCCATCACCGCCACCGCCGGCACTTCCACCATGATCCCGATTTTCATATCCGGGTTGTGGGGAACCCCCTCCGCGGCAAGCCGCGCTCTGGCTTCCCGCGCCAGCTCCTTGGCTGAAAGCAGCTCCTCCATGGAGCGAACCATGGGGAGCAAGATGCGCAGGTCCCCCGCGCAGCTGGCCCGGTACAAGGCCCGCAGCTGGGTTTGGAATACCTCTGGCTGGGTCAGGGACAGGCCCAGGCCCCTATACCCCAAAGCGGGGTTGGGGCCCCCTGGAACGGGCAAAGACGGGATGGCCTTGTCCGCCCCCGCGTCCAAGGTACGGATGATGACAGGCTTGCCCCCGGCATGGGAAAGCGTTTCCCGATAGGCCACCAGCTGGGTTTCCTCATCGGGCAGGGCCTGGCTTGCCATGTACAGGTATTCGCTCCGGAAAAGCCCGATCCCGTCGCACCCACTTGCAAAGGCTGTTTTGCACTCCCGGGCGCAGGTAACGTTTGCGAAAATCCCCACAGCCCTGCCATGGAAGGGGATATCCCGCCGGTCATCCTGGCGCGTGGCGGCCGAAAGGGGCGGAGCGGCGGGCCTGGCCTGGGCCTGCCAAAGCCGCTTTTCCTCCTGGGAGGGCGAGAGGAGGACCTGGCCGGTGTGGCCGTTAAGCAGGATCACCTCCTGGGGTCGGACCGCCTGGGTAGCCCCGGGGCATCCGGCCACCGCCGGGAGGCCTACAGCCCGCGCAATAATCGCCATGTGGGAGGAGGGCCCGCCGTTTTCGCACACAAAGCCCTTAACATGCGCTTCGGCCATCCGCAGGACATCCCCAGGCGTAAGCTGGCGGGCCACCACGATGGAGCCATCCTCCAAAGGCGGAAAGCCCGGGCCGGAGAGGTGCAGCAGGCTTTGCAGCAGCTGCTTTTGGACGTCCTGGAGATCGCCGGCCCTGGAGCGCAGGTGTGGGTTGGAGACGCTTTCCATCAGGGAAGAGAGCTTGCCGAAATGGAGCGAAACCGCCTCCGCCGCGCTGCTTCCCGCCTCAATCAGTTCCGCGATGGGCTGGATGACGGCGGTATGATCCTCCAAAAGGGCGATGTGGGCCTGGAAGATAGCCCCTTCCCGCTCTCCGGCCTTTTTTTCCGCAGCGGCGGCCAGCTTGCGGTTGGCATGCTTCACCTCTTCCACAGCCTGGAGGAAGGCGGCCTGCTCCTGGGCCGTGGAAGGCCGGCGCTGTGGCGGGAGGGCCATATCAGCCTCCCGGTACAACAGGGCTTTTCCCAACGCGATGCCGGGCGAAATCCCGATTCCTTGCAGCATACTTCCGCCTGCTTTCTTCCCCTGGACTGAGGACCGCTTCCAAAGCCCCATTTGGGCCGGCCCCGGCCAGCGCCGGTGGAAGCTTCTTCCATGGTACCATATTTAGGATGAACATATCCATACTGAAAAGGAAACCCAAGCATGATTTTTCCGCGAACTTGGTTGCCAGGCAAGCCCCGCGGGGATGTTGGAAGGGAAGAGTTGGCCCCGGGCATCAACCTCCGGTGTGAAAAGGAATGGCTCCAGGGTCATTCCCAGCTCATTGCACAGCATTTTGATGGTCAGGAGCTTGGGGTTTTGGCTCTTGCCCTATAGGGTGCTTTTGAGGTTGGAGGGTGGCAGAGCGGACAGCGTCGCCAGCTTATTGCCCCTACTTAATTTCCTGTTCCAAGCCATCAAACTCCGGCGTGGAAAAGAATGCGCCCAGGGTCATTCCCAGCCCATCGCACAGCATTTTGATGGTCAGGAGCTTGGGGTTCTGGCTCTTGCCATACAGGATGTTCTTAACGCTGGAGGGCGGAAGGGCGGATAGGGTCGCCAGCTTATTGATGGTGATATTTCTTTCGTCACATAGTCTCAAAATCCGGTTACGCAGGGCTGATACTGTATCCATCATGCGTTTCTCCTCATTGTTGATGCCTGTGATAACAGGAAAAATCCTTTCGGTTTTCGGATTTTGGGCACTGATTGGTTTTCTGCCTGGGAAGCGGCACGCAATGAGGCGGACCCATGGGCAAAAGCGAAGGACCGCACAGGCTCCTCCGCTTTTTGACCGCTAAGGATGGAGCTTTGGGTTGGCGGTTCGCTTTAAAATATAATCAATGCTCACTTCATAAAAATCACTCAGAATCACAAGGGCTTCCGTTGGCGGTATTCGCGCGCCGGTTTCGTATTTGGACAGCAACGCCTGTTCGATTCCCGTTTCCATTTGGACCGCAATTTGGGAGAGCCCCCGCTGCTTTCTCAATATCCGCAGATTGTTTTCCACTTCCATCCCCTCAATGACAGTATGTCATATTTGAGGATTGACAATTATGACGAATCGTCATATTATTGGATGGGGATCATCCCGATTTCCCCTGAAAATGCCCCATGATGCTTTTCACAAGCTGGCGCTGCTCCTGGGAGAGAGAACCCCACAGCAGCAGCAGTTCCCGTTGCTGGGGCGTAAGGGCCACGGCCTCGCCCTCATCGGCGAAAAACTGCCCCATGGTAATGCCAAAAGCCCCGCATATGGCCTCGATGGTGGGGAAAGTGGGAGCGTTATTCCTTTTGAATAAATGGGAAATGGTGGACTGGGGCAGATTCGCCTCCTTCGCCAGCCTGTATTCGGACCATCCCTTTGCCTCCATCAACGCTTTGATGCGTTCCTGCACATCCATACAACTACCGCCTTCCATGCAATGATTATAGGGTGCACAAAGGCATTAATGTAGTTGCAACAGGTCTTGCTGATATGATATTATAAGAATATATTGTGGGATGCGTGATGGCTTGTCCATCTATGCGCAGGGATGAGGGCGGCTATGACGAAAGACGCAAAGGACTATGGATATATCCTGGAACGGATCGCGGCGGCGAACCATATGACCACGGCGGAAGTGCGCCGCGAGATAGAGCGTGCCATACGGCTGGGAATGGAAAATCCGGACCCGGCGGTGCGGGCCCAATGGGCCAGGATGCCGAAGGCCGGGGAGGTTCCGACCCCGGACGAGCTGATCGCGTACATGGTCCGGCAGGTCGGGCAGGGCCATGTGGACGAGCTGCTTCAGCGTGATTTCGCGCCGTAATTCACAACAGGGCCCCCGCGTATCCCGCCCCCTCCGGGGCGGGTTTGCCATATCCATTCCCCTTTGGCAATCCCCCCGCGCCCGTGGTATAATCCCCTGGGAACAGACAAACGCATCATGGGAGGCGGCGGAGGATGGAGCGGGAATACGCGCAGTACGCGGTGGAGCAGACGGTGGCATTGCTGGGGATCGACAGCCCCTCGGGCTTTACGGAAAAAGCGGCCCAATGGACGCGGCAGGCCTTTGAGGCCCTGGGTTATCCGGCGCGCCTGACCCAAAAGGGCGGCGTGCTGGTGGATTTGGGAGGAACGGATGCCCAGGACGGCCTGCTGCTGGAAGCCCACGCGGATACCTTGGGGGCCATGGTGGCGGAGGTGAAGGCCAATGGCCGCCTGCGGGTGACCAGCCTGGGGGGCATGCGGGCCGAAAACGGGGAGACGGAAAACGCACGGGTGTATACCAGGGAGGGAAAGGTCTACGAGGGCACCCTCCAGCTGCTGAACGCCTCGGTACATGTGAATGGAAGCTATGGCGATACCAAGCGTAGCTTTGACACCACCGAGGTAGTGCTGGACGAGGACGTGACCACCGCCGAGGCCACCCGGGCCCTGGGGATCCAGGTGGGGGACGTGATTTGCTTTGACCCCCGCACCCGATTGACCCCCTCCGGTTATCTCAAGAGCCGCTTTTTGGACGACAAGCTGTCTGTGGGCATTTTGCTGGGGCTGGCCAAGTACCTGCGGGATCAGGGCGCAACCCCCGCCCGCCGGGTGTGGGTCCATGTGACGGTGTACGAGGAGGTGGGCCATGGGGGCGCCGGCCCCGTGCCCCAGGGGGTCACCGAGGCCATCAGCGTGGATATGGGCTGCGTGGGGGAGGGGCTGCAATGCACGGAAAGGCAGGTCTCCATCTGCGCCAAGGATTCCGGCGGGCCCTATGACTACCGGGTGGTGGGAAAGCTGATTGACGCGGCCAAGAGCCAGGGGGCCGACTATGCGGTGGACGTGTACCCCCATTACGGCTCCGACGTGGAGGCTACCCTACAGGCTGGGCACGATGTGCGCCACGGGCTCATCGGGGCGGGGGTGTACGCCAGCCACGGGTACGAGCGAAGCCACGTGGAGGGGGTGCTGAACACCCTCAAAACCCTGAAGGGGTATCTTGGGGTGTGAGGGAATCGGTCACGAGGGCGGCGGCTGGCCCAGTCCAGCTCCGCCCTTGCCTGTAAATTTTTCCTGGGAAATTGGGTTCCGCCGTGAATTGTGATATAATGGAACCCCGGCGGTCCGGGCGCTGTCCGGCGCCCGGAAGGGGGTCTACCGCGCCCTAAGGAGTGACACGTGGGATGATGCGTATCAAAGGATTGCTTTGTGTGCTGCTGTGCGGCATGCTGTTTGCCTTGCCCCTGGGGGGCGGGGCCCAAACCCTCCAGGGGGATATCAATGAGGAAAAGGCCCTGCTGGAGGAGGCCATCGTGGAGGGCGTGGCGGAGGAGGATCTGCCTGTGGACGAGGAGCAGATCGTGGCCGCCTTCAGCCAGGAGGACCTGGGCCCCCCCAGCATCCAGGGCCTGACCCCCCTGTACCGCACCAGGATCAAGCTGATGACCTCCACCGGCACCGCCATCTCCATCCGCTATGCCCAGGATACCGAGAGCCAGGTTCTGGGCTGGGTGGCCAAGGGGGAGGAGATCACCATCTACCGGGTGTACCCCTCCTTTGTGCTGATGGAGTATGAGGGAAAAGTGGGGTACATCATCAGGACCGGCATTGACGAAAACTGCGCGGTGCTGGACCCGGCCACCACCCCGCCCTACGGGGTGATGCCCATGGGCTTCGTGGCCACCCTCATCGCGGACGCCAGGGTCTACCAGACCCCCCGGATCAGCGAGGACACCCATCCCATCGTGCTGGGCGGGGGAAATAAAATCGCCATCATCGGGTTTGAGGACGGGTTTGCCAAGATTTACTATTGGCGCAGCTATGGCTATGTGGACGCCCGGCAGCTGACGGACCTGACCGTGGTGGCCCCCACCATCGAGCCCTTGAGCACCCAGACCCCCATCGCGGCCTTCTCCAGCTATTTTGCCTACAACACCGGAGCGGAAGGCAACGAGGGCCGCTGCAAGAACATCGTGCGCAGCTGCGAGCTGATGACCCGGGTGCTCCAGCCCGGGGAGCAGCTGGATTTTAACGCCCAGATAGGGCCCTATAAGAGATCCAACGGATATTTCCCCGCCCCGGTGCTGGTGGCCGGGGGCAGCCAGATCGGCTCCGGGGGCGGCACCTGCCAAAGCAGCAGCACCATGTACAACGCCATCCGCCAGCTTCCGGGGATCTCCATTCTGCAGCGCCGGCCCCATGGCCCCGGCAGCGCCCGGTACCTGCCCCAGCATGCGGACGCGGCGGTGGGCACCAATAATCTCAACCTGATTTTCCGCAACGACTACCCGTTCCCCCTGCGGATTTTGGCCGAGAGCGACGGCCGGGGCGTGCTGACGATTCAGATTTTCCGGGACATGTGACAGCCAAAAAAATGCCGGGGGCTTTCTCCAAGGAGAAGGCCCCCGGTTTTGCTGTCCAGACGATATGGGCTATGGCGCGGCTCAGTACCCGCCCTCCATCTCCTTCAAATCCGTGGCCTCGGCCAAGGTGCCTTCCCTGTAGCGCCGTTCGGCCTCCTCCATGATCTTCGCGGTGGCGGAAACGCCGCAGCGGGTGGCCCCGATGGCCCGGGCCGCCAGCACCGTGTCCAAATCCCGGATGCCGCCGGAGCCCTTCACCTGGACGCTGGGGGGCACGGCGGCCCGCATCAGCCGCAAATCGTGGAGGGTGCAGCCCCCGGAGCCGTAGCCGGTGCTGGTTTTCACCCAGTCGGCCCCGGCCCGGGCCGCCAGCTGGCAGGCCAGGGTCTTTTGCTCGTCCGTCAGGTAGCAGGTTTCCAGAATCACCTTTACCTTGGCGCCCCGGCTGTGTGCCAGGTCGCAAATGGCCTGGATTTCCCCTTGCACATACTCCCCGTCCCCGGCGATGAGCCTGCCGATGTTCAGCACCATGTCCAGCTCCTGGCAGCCGTCTCCCAGGGCCGCCTCCGCCTCCGCCAGCTTGATCTCCGGCTTGTGGTTGCCGTGGGGAAAGCCGATCACCGTGCAAACCTTCACATCGCTGCCCTGAAGCAGCTTTGCCACCAGGGGCATGTCCCCGGGGCGGGCGCAGACGCTGGCGGTGTCATAGCGCAGGGCGATTTCGCAGCCCTTGCGCACGTCCTCCTGGGTCAGGTTGGGCTGTAGGGTGCTGTGGTCCAGCATTTTGGCGATATCCTTGGGGGTGATGCTCATGGGAAGGCCTCCTTTTGAGGCGGCTTAGCCGCCGTAGGGTTTCAGGCGGAACCAGAAGGGCGGGTAGTGCATGGTGGCGATAAGGCATTCGTGGGTTTGAAGGGCCGTGATGTCCTCGTCCTCGATGATGTATTGGTCCATCACCTGTTCGATGATGTTGCGCACCTGTACCGAGGAGGTGAAGCTTTCCACCACCCGGTGGCGGCCGTAGAGCCCCTTCACAAAATCCCGGCTGAGCCGGTCGTGGAGGCGGAACACCACGGTGGTGCCAAAGGAGCACACCAGGCTTTGGGCCACTGCGGCCCCGTAGCGGTTCTGGAGCTGGCTGACGCTCATGGCGGACAGGATGATTTTGAGCCCCTTGCTCCGGCCCAGCAGCAACGCGTCCTCCAGGTGGGGCAAGGGGGGAAAGCCCGCGATGCCGTCCAGCAGCAGGTACACGTTTCCCTCGTTCTCCGTGCGGCTGAGAGCCTCCTGCATGCACAAATCGATGAGGGTGGCGTAGAGGGGGCGGAGCATGTTGCCGTGGGCCGCGTCGTAACACACGAAGATGACCTTGCCCCCCTTGCCCCGCACCAAAGGCCGCATGCCCAAGGACCCCTCCCGGCGGAAATGCCCTTGCAGCAGCTCCCGGGCGGCCTGCTGCAACGCGGCCACCACCCCCAAGGTCTCGGGGCTGTCGGGGTCGCTCAAATAGGCCGCCAGGGCCCGCAGGTCCGGCTCCTGCTCCAGGATGGAGCGCATGCTCTCAAAGTCGAAGCCGTCAATGAGCTCCCGGAGGGCCAGGTTGTTTTGCAGCTCCTTTTCTCCCCGGCGGCACAGGTATACGATCAGCGCCATCATGAGATCCCGGGCGGCGTTGGCATAGAAGGGCTCGGCGGCCCCCCTGATCCGGTCGTCAAAGAGCAAATCGCACAGGGCAGAGGCGTCCTCCATGATGCGCCCTTCCTGGCACAGCTCCGCGTACAGGTTCCAATAGCCCTCCCCCTCTTCGCCGCTGGAGCGGGCATCGTCGGAAAAGACGATATCCCCGGGCTGGTAGAAGGCGCTGTGGTATTCCCCCACGGGGTCCAGCACCACCATCACGTCGGCCTCTGTGAGGTTGGCGCGCACGTTGCGCAGAATATGGGACATGAAATTGCTCTTGCCTGTGCCGGGAGCCCCCAGCAGCAGCATATGGCGGCTGAGGATGTTATCGCCCATGGGCATGTAAGCGCTCTGGCCGTTGCCGTCGGTGCCCGCCAAGGCGAACAGGGCGTCCGGGTCCCGGTAGGGGATGGTGCGGGAGATTTGGAGCCCCTTGAGTACGTTCTTGTGTTGCATACCGGGCCCTCCTTAGGGGAGTCGCCAGGGTTCATCGCTTGGAATTTGGGGTTTTGGGGACCAAAGCGGCCATCTTGCCTTCCTTGTTGTCCACCTGGACGGGAGGCTCGCTGCTTCGGCCCACCAGATGGGCCAGCTTGGGGGCGGGAGCATCGGCCCGGGGGGCCAGCTTCCCGGTCAGGGCCTGGAAGGAGGCGGGGGAATGGGGCTGGGCTTTGGCGTTTTGGGGGGTGGCGGAGTCCTCCGGGACCGTTTCGGTTTCCGGGGATGCTTGTGAAGCCCCTTCCGGGGATGCTTCCGAAGCTTCCTCCACGAGGGCCTCCAGGGCTCCCTCCGGGGGCATTTCTGGGAACTCCTCTGAAGGGGCTTCCGGGAGCGCTTCTGGAGGGGGTACCTCAGCAGGCTCCTTCGGTACGGGTTCCGCTCCCTTGGGAGCGGCTGTGACAACCGGCTTCTCCGCTGCCGGTTCCTTCCCTGCCGGGCCCTTTTCCCTATGGGTAATCCCCGCAGGACTCTTCCCCTGGGCCTCCTTCTGCTTTTGGGCTCCCGGCAGGGCCTGGGCGGCCTGGGCCGTGGGGCTCCCCTGGCCCACAGGCCCCTCCCCGGGCACATGGACCTCCTGGTAGGAGAGCCGCCGGGCGCTGTTGCGCATGGTGTATCCGCCCTCGATACTCTGCTCCCGCTGGGGGTCCCCGGCAAAGGGGATGGGCGGGCGCGAATCCTCCTCGGGCCACCCCTCCCGGGAGAGCTGCTTGCGGCGCAGATAGTCGATGTCCGC
>JARKQO010000578.1 GCA_029974855.1 Eubacteriales bacterium | reverse complement strand
ATCCATCATGTTCTGGTAATAGTTCCGCCAATAGGAGTGCAGCATGGACCCCGGTACCACGCGGTCAAGGTAAAGGGGGGCATCCGGAAAAGTGACGATCCTATCCGCCTGGGCCGTTACCGCGAAGGTCAACACCATGTCCTCAAAGAGGGTCACATACCGGGGCCCGTGTGTATATACCTCTAACAGTAGGGAACGGTCAAAGAGCTGGCACCAGACCGCTTTCACCATGCCCATTTTGCCTTCCTTGCGGCGCTCAAACCCCTGGGGGTAAAACTCCTCTATCAGGCGCGTCCCGGAAAACAGGCCCGGGGGGAAGGCCCAGCGGAAGGCTTCCTGGGGCTCCCCGTCGGAGAAGATCCAAAAGGAGCAGCACACCATCTGGGCCTGATGCTCCACCGCCGCCTGCCATAGGGTTTCAAACATATCGGGGGCCGCATAGTCGTCGTCGTCCACAAAGCCCACATAGCCGGCCTTGGCGGCCTCAACCCCGGTGATCCGCGCCCGCAGCAGCCCGCCGTTTTCCTTGTGGATCACCCGGACCCGGGCGTCCTGCCGGGCATAGTCGTCGCAGATGGCGGGGCAGTTATCCGGGCTGCCGTCGTCCACCAAAATGATCTCAATATCCCGCAGGGTCTGGCCCAGCAAGCTGTCCACGCATTGCCGCAGGTATTTTTCCGCCTTGTACACAGGCACAATTACGCTGATCTTGGGTGTTGCGGTCACTGGTCCTCTTCTCCTCTTCGGTGCTGCCCAAGGGCCTCCATCAGGCTTGCGGCGTTCCCTTCCGCGTCAAAATGGGCTTGCCAGCGTTCCCAGGCCTGTTGGGACAGTTCCGTTTTGGCGGTCTGGGAAAGGGACGCAAACCGCTGGATGGCGGCGGACACCTCCGCCGGGGCGGGGTTGGGGGGCAGCAAAAACCCGGTTTGGCCATCCGCCAGCATCTCCGGAATTCCTCCCACCGCCGTGGCCATGACGGGAACGCCCATGGCATAGGCCTCCATGATGGAAACGGGCAGGCCCTCGGTTTCGGATACCATAACCAGCAGCTGGGCCCCCGCGTCCCCATAGACTTGGGGCACAGCGCTGTTGGGCACATGGCCATGGAAAGTATACTTGATGTG
>JARKQO010000564.1 GCA_029974855.1 Eubacteriales bacterium | reverse complement strand
CATCGCCCATGAGCACGGCATCCCGCTGGTCATCGACAACACCTTTGCCAGCCCCTACTTGCTCCGCCCGTTTTCCTTCGGGGCCGATATCGTCATGCACTCCGCCACCAAGTACCTGGGCGGCCATGGAACCACCATCTGCGGCATCGCCGTGGAAAAAGGCGGTTTTGGCTGGCATAATGGCAATTTTCCGCAAATGGAGGAGTTCTACCGGGAGTATCATGGGAAAATCCCGGAGGAAACGCTGCAAAGCACCCTGTTCACCCAGCGGCTGCGCATCCGCTTCCTGACGGAGTTGGGCGGACATCTCATCCCCACTAGCGCCTTTTATATCCTCCAGGGCATGGAGACACTGTCCCTCCGGATGCAACGGCACACGGACAATGCCTTGAAGGTGGCCGCTTTTGTGGAGGGGCATCCCGCCGTGCGCTCGGTGGCCTATCCCTCTTTGCCCTCCAGCCCCTATCACACCCTGGCGCAAATATACTTTCCCAAGGGCTCCGGGGCTATTTTAAGCGTCCGGCTGCGGGGCGGCCTCGCGGCGGCGAAACGGGCGCTGGAAAAGGTGCGGATCTTTGATTACATGGTGAATGTGGGGGACGCCAAGTCTTTGATCGTCCACCCCGCCACCTCCACCCATTTCGGGCTGGCCCGGTCGGAGATGGAAAAGGCGGGCGTATACGACGACACGCTCCGCCTTTCCGTGGGCATTGAGGATGCCGGGGATTTGATCGCGGATCTTGCCCAGGCGCTGGAATGACGCGGCAAAGCGGGCCTCGGAGTTCCGCCTTGGCGTCCCAAAGCGCCCCCTCTATGCGCTCCGGCACCTTGTCCATCTCCTCGTAGGAGATGGTGGCGGCGGGTTCGAAGCAGATGGCTTTGGCGTTGACCAGGGTACCGGCGGGCATCACCCGGCGGGCGAACATGTTCTTGTATCAAAACTAACGTTTTGATTTGAATGTTCTAAGGTGGGGCAGCAGATCATGGAGGCCGCGCGCTACGATGTGCCCTCGGCGGCGATCTGGATTTACGGCGTGGTTTTTGCCCTGTATTTTCTGGCGTGCTGGCCCATCTCCGTGCTGGCGGGCAGACTGGAGCAAAAGTGGAGATAGTGGGAGAGGTGCGCATGGCGGAAACCTTATTGGAGCTCAGAAGCCTGTCAAAGAGCTTTGACGGGACAACGATCCTGAAGAATATCTCTATCAGCGTGGTTCAGGGGGAGGTGGCGGTGATCATCGGTCCCTCCGGCTGCGGCAAGAGCACGCTGCTGCGCTGCATCAACGGCCTGGAGACGATCGACTCCGGCGAGATACTGCTCCGGGGCGAGGAGATCAGCGGCCAGGGTAAGAAGCAGCATTTGGTGCGCCAGAAGAT
>JARKQO010000512.1 GCA_029974855.1 Eubacteriales bacterium | reverse complement strand
ATAACCAATGGCCAGCCTAAGATTGTGGTGAAGGCATTATTCGCTGACTCCACTTTTTTTCACCCCCGTAAATGGCCATGGAAAGGGGCGCGCGTCATGAAAGTCTTGCTCATTGACGATGAAATCAAGGTTTGCAACCTGATGATGAATCTGGTGAATTGGGAAGCGTTGGGGTTGAAAGTGGTAGGCGTGGTCAATGACGGAAAATCCGCCTACCAGAAAATTCAGGAGCTTTCCCCGGACATTGTGATTACGGACATCCGCATGCCCGGATATACGGGCATCGAGCTCATCCAAAAAGTACGGGAAACCAATAAAGATGTCCATTTCATCATCGTCAGCGGGTACCGGCAATTTGAATACGCCAGCCAGGCCATCAAATTCGGCGTGGAGGATTATCTGCTCAAGCCCCTCAAGCAAGTGGAGCTGGAGCGGATTCTTCATAAAATCGTCCAGCAGCACGAGGCTAAAATTGACCGCAACCGGCAGCAGGAGAGCATGGCCCGGCAGATGCACCAAAGCATGGAGCAGCTTCGGGAGCATTTCCTCCAATTGCTGATGGACCCGCAAAAATATGAAGCCAGCCGCCGCACCCTTGCGCAGGTCAATGAAACGTATCATTGTCATCTGATGGAGGGCGCCTACCAGCTGCTGCTGGTACAGGCCACCATCGACCAGGGCCAGCCCGACTTCAAGGCCGATATGCTGCTGGACAAAAAGGTAAAGGATATTCTGGAAAGCCAGCTGGCGCCCGCCCTTCACGAGATGGTGGTGGGCATCGCGGACGGCTATGTGGCCTGTGTGATGAACGGCTCCCACGAGCAGTTCGACGATTTGAAAAAGCAACTCAAGCGCATCGTCGGCATGATGCTGCCGCTGAAGGACCTCTTTGAGGCGGTGGACCTTTCGGTGGCGGTCAGCGAGGTGGTACGCGGCTTTGACGACTTGCCCCAATGCGTGCATCAGGCGCGGGTGGCCATGATGCAGCGCATTCTTTTGCCCGCCGGCGCGCTGCTGGAGTATCCTCCCGCGGACGCGCTGTACCTTGACGCGGCCGCGGTGGCGGACGCCGCCTTTCGGGCCGAGTTCAAAAAACGGGTCACTTTGCTGGACGCCCAAGGGGTGCGGGACGCCATCGCCGGTATCCATGACAAGCTCAAGAGGATGGGCAAGCTCACGGGTTGGTCCGTGGTTCAGATCTGCCAGGAAATCCTGATTCTGTTTGAGGTCAACATGCGGGAGAATGGCGTGCCCACCCCTGAAAACCTGGTGGCCGACACGCGCCGGCGGCTTTTGGGGGCCCACTCCCTCAGCGAGGCCTTCACGGCGCTGAAAAGCGCCTGCGTCACCACCATGGAGGAATGGCGGCAAACCAAGGAGGCAGAGGATACCAAGCCCATCCGCAAGGCCAAGCAGTACATCCACGACCATTACGCCGAGCCTCTCACCCTTCCCTGCGTGGCTTCCGAGGTGGGGTTAAACCCCTCCTATCTCTCCACCCTCTTCAAAAAGGAAACCGGCAAGAACTTTCTGGATTACCTGATGGAGACCCGCATCGACGTAGCCAAAGAGCTGCTGGTGGAGACGGACATGAGCATCAGCGAGGTGGCCGAAAAGGTGGGCTACAACGACATGAAGTATTTCTATAAGCGCTTCCGGCAGCAAACGGGCGTCAGCCTCAAGGAATACCGCAAGCTTTACAACTGACTTCCTCTTGGGGGGAAGAAAGGAATGCCATGAACATCAAGCGCTATCTTTCCGCCCGCGCCTTTGCCCTGTTGGCGGCCTTCGCCCTGTTTGGCCTCGTGTGCGTCAACCGCCTGTTTCAGGTGTCCGAGATGCACCCCAAAACCGGCGTTACTTTGCCCCAGGTGCTGGTGTATCTGGGCGTGCTGCTCTCCCTCATGGCCGCCGCCTTTTTTGGCCTGGTGACCCCATACCGGCGCCTGAGGCACATCCAGCGGATGTTTGTCAGCGAACAGATCTATGATGAGCTGCTGCATCACGACATCTTCCTCTCCCCCGAGGACGAGAAGATGATCGGCCATTTCAACCACCTGCTGGGCAAGCAGGACGTGATTGAGATGTCCAAAAAACAGGCGGAATACTTGGCTCTGCAAAACCAGATCAACCCGCATTTCCTGTACAACACCCTGGAGGCGATCCGGGGCGACGCGCTGAGCGAGGGGGCTTTGGGCATTGCCCAAACCACGGAGGCGCTGTCCACCTTCTTCCGGTACACCATCACGGAAACCGGAAACCTGGTGACCATCGAGGACGAGCTGGAAAACGTTGACAACTACTTCACCATCCAGCAATACCGCTTCGGCGACAGGCTGAAGATGGAGGTCATCATCGCCGACGACGATGAATCGCTGAAGCTGTGCCAAATCCCCAAGCTCACCTTGCAGCCCATCATCGAAAACGCCATCTACCACGGGCTGGAAAACAAGGCGGAGGGCGGAAAGGTCACCGTGCGGCTGGAGACCACGGAAAAACGGGTGCTGATCAACATCTCCGACAACGGCGTAGGCATTGAGAGCGAGCAGGTCAGCATGATCAACCATCGGCTGGAAAAGGTGGCCCTCAGCTACATCCGGGATGAAAAGAAGCGCCGGGGCGGCATCGCCCTGCGCAACGTGGCTCAGCGCATCAAGCTCCTTTTTGGCGAGGAGTACGGCATCCAGCTTTACAGCATCCTGGGCATGGGCACGGAGGTGCGCATCAACCTGCCCAAGCTGCGGCTTTCGGAAGGCGCCAACGAGCTATGAAAAAAGAACTTTTGCGCATTGATAACGGGCGGCTGCACATCAACCTATACGAGGCGCTCAGGGGCGTGTATCTCAATGTGCTGGCGGGGGAGGCGCTGGGCATCCTGTTTGCCAACCTCTACGAAAAGGAAGCCTTCATCAAGGTGCTGCGGGGGGACGTGTCCTTCACCTCCGGCAGGATGTACATCGACGAGAAAATCGTGACCTACCCTCACATCATCCAGCAGAATATCTACGTCATCAGCAAGGGCACCACCCTCAGCGACCGGCTGAGTATCTTTGAAAACATCCTGTTCACCAAGCTTCCTTCCCTGATGGTGAATCTCAAGGTCTATCGGGAAATGCTGGAGGACTATGTGGACCAGTTCCATCTCAACGTGGACATCCGATGCCCCGTGGAAAAGCTGAGCCACCAGCAGGCCATCTCCTTGGAGCTGGTGAAGGCCTATATGCTGAAAAAGAAGATCATCGTGTTGGCGGACCTGTCCTCCTATCTGACCCCGTCGGAAATGGACGGGGTGCTGGCCATCGCCGCCCAATTGAAAAAGGAAGGCTACGGCCTGGTGATCATCGAAAGCTTCTGGGACGTGATTTTCAAGCATACGGACAACATCGCCATCATCAAGCACGGGCAGACCACGGGGCTGTTCCGTTCCTCGGAGCTGGGGGTGGAGCAGCTGCGCAGCGCCCTGTGGCAGGACCTGGGCTTCGCCGATTCCCTCAGCGTCCCTCCCAAGCGCTTCAACCGCCCGGAGCCCAAGGATGTGGCGCTGGCGTTCCACTCCGTGAGCACCAAAGGGCTTCACGACATTTCCTTTTCCCTGCCCAAGGGAAAGATGCTCAAGGTGCTGCATCTGGACGATTTGAGCCGCTCCGATTTCCTCTCTTTGCTGCGGGGAGACCTAGCCCCGGAAAGCGGCGCCATCTTTCTGGGGGAAAAGCCCTACCGGCCCGCCAGCATTAAGGCGGCGCAACGCCTGGGCCTTTGCGTGGTGGAGGGCAACCCCCAGGAAAAAATGCTGCTGCGCAACATGACGGTCTACGACAATTTGGCCATCATGCTGGTGGGCCGGGTGCGGGGACTGTGGTTCCGGCGGCGCTTTCGGGACAACCTCCGTAAGACCGCCCTGGAGCTGTGCGGTGAGGACTTATGGGATATCCCTTTGCACCGGCTGACCCCAATCCAGCTCCAAAAGGTTGCCTACTGCAAATGGCTCATCTTCCATCCCTCGGTCATCGTCTGTATCAACCCCTTTACCGGCATGGATTATCAGGTGGACAGCGTCACCGAGCGGATGATGGCGAAGCTGCTGGGCCGTGGCACGGCGGTGCTCATCGTTTCCTCCTACCTGCCCGAAACCCTGCCCGAAACCAGCCTTCCCGGGCAGGTGTACTGCCTTCAGGACGGAAAGCTGTTTGCCAAGGAGGAGTATCCATACCAGCCGGATGCGGGCCTTTGAACGGGCAGGGCCGGCCACTCCCCCGTTTCTCTGTTGCCAGGGATGGTTTCCCGCCAATTCCAAAAGAATGCCGCCGGACGCTTCTATCGAACAAGCGTACACGGCGGCACAGAACGACATTTGAGAGGCTTCCCCTGCTTTCTTATTCCTCCCCCGGCCATTTCAGCGGATAGTCCTGAACGGCGTACTGAAGCTTCGCGCCGTTCTTTTTCAGCACGCTGAGCACGCTTTCCACATTCTGGTCCTTGGTGTAGGGGGTGGGGGCGAAGTCGTTGTAGTCCGTCCGGCTGGAGATGCGGCAGGGGATGATGATGAAGCTGTCGCTTGTGACATTCCCGTCCTTCACCCGCATCTTGATCTGGAAGATGAAGGTGGCCATATCGCTGGGCTTGGCGTTGCCCGCGAAGCTGAAATTCCCCAGGGAATAGCAGATGTACTTGCCGTTGTAATACTCGATGGGGTTGATCCGGTGGCTGTGGTGCCCCACCACCAGGTCCGCACCGCCGTCGATGGTGGCCCGTCCCAGCCGGATCTGGTTGTTGTTGGGGGCGTAATCCATTTCCGCGCCCCAGTGGTAGTTCACCACCACGATATCGCAGCCCTCCTGGCGCAGGGCAGCGATGTCCGCAGGCACCTTCTCGATGAGCTCATCATGCCTGCCGTCGAAGGTCTGGTAGGCCAAAAGGCCGATCTTGACCCCCTTGATCTCCAAAATGGCGGGCTCATCCTCGCTGGCGTAGGGGATGCCCTGGCTCAGGAGTACCTGCTTGGTTTCGTCGTTGCCCTCCTGCCCCATGTCCATGGCGTGGTTGTTCTCAAAGGATACCGCGTCCACGCCGCCCTGGGGCAGCATGACGGCGTATTCCGGCGGAGCCCGGAAGAGATAGTCATTATCCAGCTTGTCCCGGTTCCGGCCCGCGGTGGTGAGGGTACCCTCGAAGTTCACCACGGTGAGATCGTCCGCGTCAAAGATGTGCTTGACATTGCGGAAGGGGAAGAGGATATCCCCCTTCTGCTTGTCCAACTCCTTCTCAAAAATAGACTTGCCGCTGGACTGGACGTTGCTGCCGATGGTCACGTCCCCGGTGAAGCTCATGGTGATCACGGTGGAGCCGTCCAGCTCGTACACGGGCTGCTTCTTCTCCTCTGGGGTGGGGGTGGCGGCGGGGTCCGGGCCGCTCTGGGCCGGGTCCTCCCCGGACTGCTGGGCGAAGTAATCCGCCAGGGACACGTCCTCCTCGTCCTCCTCCGCCATGGACAGCACCAAGCCCGTCAGGCACATGGCCACAATCAAAAGCAATGAAATCCACTTTTTCGACATTTCGTTCCCTCCATTGGTCCGGTGGTTACAGGGCCCTTTGCCCGATACCAGGAGCCTTCCCACCTACAAGACGAAGCTCCCATCCAAAACATTCCAATGAGCGCCGTTTTTTACAGGGACCCCACAAAATCCGCCATGCGGCGCAGGGCCTCCTGAAGCCTGTCCAAGGCGGTGGCGTAGCAGCAGCGGATGTGCCCTTCGCCGGAGGCCCCAAAGGCCGTGCCGGGCACGCAGACCACTTCCTTTTCCCGAAGCAGGCGCTGGCAGAATTCCTCGCTGGAAAGCCCGGTCTTTTTGATGCCGGGGAACACATAGAAGGCCCCCATGGGCTCAAAGCAGCTCAGGCCCATCTCCCGGAAGGCTGCCAGCATCAGCCTGCGGCGCTGGTCGTAGCTTTGGCGCATGGCGATCACATCGGCATAGTTGTCCTCCCGGCCCTGCTTCAGCGCTTCCTCCGCCGCCACCTGGCCCTGCCGGGAGGCGCACAGGATGGTGTACTGGTGGATCTTCACCATGATGTCGGTGAGGGGGGCGGGGGCGCATAAATACCCCACCCGCCAGCCGGTCATGGCGAAGGCCTTGCTGAAGCCGTTCAGCAAAATCGTCCGCTCCCACATCCCCGGCAGGCTGGCGATGCTCACGTGGCCCTCGGGCTGGTAGGTGAGCTCGCTGTAAATCTCGTCGCTGATGACCAGCAGGTCATGCCGCAGGATCACCTGGCACAGCTCCAGCAGCTCCTGGCGGAGGATCACCGCGCCGGTGGGATTGTTGGGATAGGGCAAAATCACGGCCTTGGTTTTGGGGGTAATGGCCGCCTCCAGCGCCTGAGGGGTCAGCACAAAGCCGTTGTCCTCGCAGGTGGGGATGGCCCGGGGCTCGCCCCCGGCAAACACCACGCTGGGGGCGTAGCTGACGTAGCTGGGCTCGGGCACCAGCACCTCATCCCCGGGCTGCAGCAAAGTGCGCAAGGACAGATCAATGCCCTCGCTGGCTCCCACCGTCACCAGAATCTCCTTGCCAGGGTCGTAGGCGCAACCGTAGCGGTGCTGAAGATAGTAGGCGATTTCCTTGCGCAGGCCCGGGGTGCCCCAGTTGCTGGTATAGGCGGTTTCCCCGTCCAGGATGCTGTCGATGGCGGCGTTGCGGATGTGGTAGGGGGTTACGAAGTCCGGCTCCCCCACCCCCAAAGAGATGGCGGAGGGCATGGTGGCGGCCACGTCGAAGAACTTCCGGATGCCGGACTTGGGCACCCGGGCGATGGCCGGGTTCACATAGCGGGCATAGTCCACTACGCCATCACCGCCAGTCGCTTGTCCTCACCGTCCCCTTCAAAGATCACCCCGTCGCTCTTGTAGCGCTTGAGCACGAAGTGGGTGGCGGTGCCGGTGACGGTTTCCAAGGTGGAGAGCTTGGTGCTGACGAAGTAGGCCAGCTCCTTGAGGCTGTGGGCCTCCACCAGCAGCAGCAAATCGTAGGCCCCGCTCATCAGGTACACGCTTTTCACTTCGTCAAAGCGGTAAATGCGCTTGGCGATGGCGTCAAAGCCCTGGTCCCGCTGGGGGGTGACCCGCACCTCGATCATGGCCTCCACCCGCTCCCGGTCGGTGCGGTCCCAGTTGATCACCGGGGAATAGCGCAAAATCACCCCGCGCTTTTCCAGGTCCTGGATGGCCCCGGCCACCTGCTCCAGGGGCTTGCCCAGCATGGTGGACAGCTTCTCCAAGGGCAGGCGGCAGTCCTGGCCCAGTAACGACAATAGCTCCATTTCAAAGGAATCGGGATTGCACTGCATGATATTTCCTCCTGTTATGCTTTGGTATCCGGGCGGGCCTCCCGGGGCTAAAACAGCCCCTGGATTTCGCCCATCTCGTTTACGTCAATGGACAGGGCGGCGGGGGCCTTGGGCAGCCCCGGCATAGCGATGATCTCCCCGGCGAAGGCCACCACGAAGCCCGCCCCGGCGCTGAGCCGGGCGGAGCGGATGGTGAGGGTGAAATCCCGGGGGGCTCCCAGCAGCTTGGGGTTGTCGCTGATGCTGTACTGGGTCTTGGCGATGCACACCGGCACGTTCCCGTACCCTTCCCCCTGAAGCTGGGCCAAAGTCTTTTTCGCGTCGGCGGAAAACTCCACGGCCTTGGCATGGTAGATCCGCCGGGCGATGGTCTCGATCTTCTCCGTGAGGGGCGCGCCGTCCTCATAGGTGTAGCTGGGCGTGGCAGCGCCGGCGTCGGCGATGCGGCAGACCGCTTCTGCCAACTCCATCACGCCCTTTCCACCCCGGGCCCAGCCTTCGCAGGGGGCCATGGTCACGCCCTGGGCCGCCAGGGCCTGTCCCAGCAGGTCCAGCTCCGCCTGGGTGTCCGAGGCGAAGCGGTTGACAGCCACCACCACGGGCAGCTTCCACACCTCCCGGATGTTGCCCACATGGGCCAGCAGGTTCTCCATGCCCTTTTCCAAGGCGGGCAGGTTTTCGGCGGACAAATCGGCCTTCTCCACCCCACCGTGGTGCTTCAGGGCCCTGACGGTCGCCACCAGCACCACCACGCTGGGCCACAGGCCGTTCATGCGGCACTTGATGTCCAAAAATTTCTCCGCCCCCAAGTCCGCGCCAAAGCCCGCCTCGGTGACCACATAATCCGCCATGCGCAAGGCCAGCTTGGTGGCCACCACGCTGTTGCAGCCGTGGGCGATGTTGGCGAAGGGGCCCCCGTGCATCAGGCAGGGGGTACCGTCGATGGTCTGGATCAAATTGGGGGAGAAGGCGTCCCGCAGCAAAGCGGTCATGGCCCCGGCGGCCCCCACCTCCCCGGCGGTGACGGGAGCGCCCCCATAGGTGCGGGCCACCACCATGCGGCCCAGCCGGGCCTTCAAATCCGCCAAGTCCCCCGCCAGGCAGAAGGCGGCCATCACCTCGCTGGCGGCGGTGATGTCAAAACCATCCTCCCGGACCACGCCGTTTTTCACCCCGCCGATGCCGGTGACGATCTGGCGCAGCTGCCGGTCGTTCATGTCCATGCAGTGGCGGAAGGAAATCTGCCGGGGGTCGATACCCAAGGCATTGCCCT